>JAYTRP010000565.1:0-10669 GCA_043746145.1 Hyphomicrobiales bacterium
GCGAGCCGGCTGAAATTTGACTGTACGCCAGTCGGCATTTTTCTCGGCTTGCCTGTAAACGGGAAGCGGGTGTCGTTCACCGAAAACGTGTTCTACGAATTTCGAGGCGACAAGATTTGGCAGGTTTGGTCGATCGTCGATAAGGCGGCGATCGAGGCTCAGCTTTAGCGCGCCGATCCCGCAGCCTATTGCAGCCGCGCCAGCAATTCCGCCTTTTTAGCGGCGAATTCCTGCTCGGTCAGAATGTCCTTCTTGCGCAACTCCGCAAGCCGTTCGATCGTCGTCAGAATATCATCTGACGAATTGCGCGACGTCGAGTTTGCTTGCTGGCGAGGCGTTTCATACGCGGGTTGCGTCTCGGGGGTAGGGCGCGCCTCCTCGCGCTCGCCTTGAACCATGGGCAGGTCGGCAACCGTTACGAGGCCGAACTGGCTGGTGAAAGTCGCCGACTGACCGCCGCCCTGCTGTTGCGAGTAGCCCGAGATGTTGTGTTCGCCGGTGTCGTAGACGCGGGTATTGCCGCCCTGTTGGATCGCGAGACGGCGCTCGTGCGGGAAGAACGCATAGCGCATATCGTTTTGCGCTCCGCTGGACGCGGGAGAGCGCAACTCCGAGGGCCACCAATTCGAGGAGGCGCTGTCGCTTCCCCGCGACTGCGAGGGACTGTTCGGCGCCTGAATAGAGGGCTGGCTGCGCAATAGGCTCGAAAGGTCGTTGCAGAGCGCGTCGACCCTGGACTTCAGGCCCTGGTTGAACATGTCGCCAATCATGATCATGCCGCCCTGCGACCACTGCCCCATGCCGCCGAGATCGGGATGATTGAACTGTGCTTGCGAGCCGCCGCTTCGCGCCAACGAGTCGAGCAGGGTTAGCGCGGCGTCGAGGCTGACGCCGTTGCGTTCGGCGGCCTGCCGCACGGCGCCAAGTCCTTCTGGGGTCAGGTTTGCCAACGTATTGCGTCCTTTGCGCTCGCGAGCCACGGCTTAACGAAATAAAGCACCAAATTACGGAGTAAAGCGAGCCGTCGCCAATGTTGGCCGGCGGCGCGAATGTCAGGACGGAACAATGGGCGCGAACGGACTGGCGCATTTCATGACATACCAGCCGCTTCCCAGCGCGATAGCCACCACCGGGATCGCCGCGATGGTGAAGGTCGCATTGGGATAATCGAACGCCATCAGGACCAGCACGCTCAGGAGAAACGCGAGCGTCAACCAGGACGTGAGCGGCGCAAGCGGCATACGAAAATCGATTCGCGCGATCTCCCCGCGAGTCTCCGCGCGTCGAAGCCGCATCTGACAGATCACGATAAAACCCCAGGTGCTGACGATGCCAAGCGAGGCAATGTCGAGCACGATTTCGAACACCTGGCTCGGCGCCAGATAGTTCAGGACGACACCGACGAGATAGACGACCAGCGTGACCAGTATGCCGCCGTAGGGCGCCTTCTGGGCGTTCATCGGCGCGACGAATGGCGGGGCTGAACCGCCCATCGCTAGCCAGCGCAGCACCCTTCCGGTGGAATAGAGACCCGAGTTGAGGCTCGACAGCGCGGCGGTCAGCACGACCACGTTCATTGTTGTGCCAATACCCGGCGCGCCAAGCGCGCTAAAAAAGGTGACGAACGGGCTCACGCCGGCCTTATAGGCGGTCCACGGCATCAGCAAAACCAGCAGCACGACCGAGCCGAAGTAGAACAGCGCGATCCGCCACATCACGCTGTTGATCGCCCGCGGCAGCACGTTTCGTGCGTCTTGCGCCACTCCGGCGGCGGCGCCGATCAGCTCGATTCCCGCATAGGCGAACACGACGGCTTGGATGATGATGACCGCAGGCAGCAAACCATGCGGAAACAGGCCGCCGTTCTCCGCGATCAGATGCCAACCGGGCGCCACGCCGGCGACCGGATGGCCAAGCGCCAGAAGGCCGAACCCGACGATCAGGAAGAGCGCCAGCGCGCCGACCTTGATCAATGAAAACCAGAACTCGATCTCGCCGAACCATTTGACGGCGATCATATTCATGCCGCCGACGAACGCTAACGCCGCGAGGGCGAACACCCATTGCGGGACGTTCGCGAAGGTTCCCCAGTAGCGCATGTAAAGGGCGACCGCAGTGATATCGACGATGCCGGTCATGGCCCCGTTGAGGTAGTACATCCAGCTCGCGACGAACGATCCGCGCTCTCCCAGGAATTCGCGGGCGTAGGAGACAAAGCTGCCAGAACTTGGGCGGTGCATCACGAGTTCGCCCAGCGCGCGCAGGATGAGAAACGAGAAGATTCCGCATACAAGGTAGACAAGCGCGAGCGCGGGTCCGGCGATTTGAAGACGAGCGCCAGCGCCCAGGAACAAGCCGGCGCCGATCGCCCCACCCATCGCGATCATCTGGATCTGGTGCGGTTTGAGCGTCTGCTCGTAGCCCTCTTCTTGCGAGGTCGGCGGGGCTTTCTTTTCGGCGGGCGGGGCGCCTGGCGAGGCTGTTTTAGCTACCGCGCTCATGCGGTTCCTTATCGCCGGCTCGATCGGGCGCGGTGATCCCGCTCCTCCCTTCCAATTAAAAGCTGACGACGCGCCTGTCGCTAGCTGCGGAGATCAATGTTTCGGCGCCGCGACTGCCGCTAACGGCCTTTGCCCGAGCGCAATCGCCGCTGAGATCAGCAGCACGACCGATGAGTACAGGAAGCCGCGCGACAGACTTGTACCGTCGGAAATGCGTCCCATCACGATCGGCCCGATGATCTGTCCCAGCGCGAACACGATCGTGAAAGTGCTGATGCCGAGCGACCAGCGCGCCGGGGGTAAATTGTGTCGCACGAAAGCCGTCGTCGCGGTGACGACGGACGCAAATGTTCCGCCGAACACCAGCCCTGAGGCCAAAGCCGCGATCGGCGAATTCGTTAGCGCCGGCACAAGCGTCGCCAAACCGAGTAGAAAGCTTAGCAGTGCAAAAGCGCCACCGCCTTGTGCGCGATGCAATAGGCCGGACCAAACCTTGCCGGAGGCGGCGGTCGCCAGACCCAGCAACACGTAAAACCCTGTGATCACGTTCGGACCCATCCCCGCGGCCTTGAGCAGCGCGATCACGAACGTCATGTAGCCGATGTAGCCGACCCCGAATAATCCATAGGCCGCCAGCAAGGGAGCAAATTGGCGCATGGAGACGGGCGACGGCTCAATGATCGTGTCCGGGGCCCCGGTCGCCGCCGTTCCCGCCGCCATTGCCGCCGCAGCGGGCCATGCCAGAACCGAGCAAAGAGCGCACGCGACGGCAAGCGCGATCCACGAGAATTGCCATCCGTGCCCGGCCGCGCTCAAGCTCGAGGGCACAGCTAGCGCCGATATGGCGATTCCCCATCCGGCGCCGCTGTAGAAGAGGCCGAGGATCAACCCGGATTGTTGCGGGTTGGCCATGGCGAGGCGAGTGGCTAGAACGCCGCCGGCGACGAAAGCCCAGGCGCTGAAGATGCCGCACGCGAGCCGCTGCGCAAGCAAGAGATTGAAGTCGGCGGTGAAGCCTGCACCGGCCATGAAGAGGCTGGTAGCCAAGCATCCGGCTAGGAACAGATGAGCGACCGAGAACCTGCGCGCCAGAAGGGGAAACATCACGGCGCCGACGAGGTAGCCGAGCGCGTTGCCAGTGTTCAGCGCGCCCGACTGCGCATAGGTCCAACCAAGATCGGCTTTCATCGACGGAAGCAGCAGTGCGTAGGAAAACCGCGCTATCCCGATCGCGATTGCGGCTCCAAAAGACAACGAGAGCGCGCGTAGGAGGAGCGCTGATTCGGCCTTATGGGCGCCATTTGGTCGCTGCTGCGCCTGTACGACCATGGCGTCCTCCTTAACGGTCCGGATTGGGGCCATTGGAGGCGGTTTAGCCCAGTGCATCGCGAAGAGCGATGCGTATTACGTTCAGCGCTGAGTAGCGGCTTTTGCTTTCGCAAAGTCGCGGTTCTAGAGTTCATGACGAGGAAAAGGGCCGCCCCTTTCGAGGCGGCCTGATTTCTCAGAAATTGCAGCGTTAATGCTGCGATAAGGGACTGTTACTTCGGCATCAAAACGCTGTCGATGACGTGCACGACGCCATTCGACTGGTAGACGTCGGCAGTCTCGATCATGGCGCCCTTGCCAGTGGAGTCGATCAGGGTGATCTTGCCGTTATCCATCCGCGCGGTGATCGGCTCGCCCTGCACGGTCTTCATCGTGTAGCTGCCGCCGTTGCCCTTAATGTTCTTCTCCAACTCAGCCGAGTCGATCTTCCCGGCGACCACGTGATAGGTCAGGATCTTCGTCAACGTCGCCTTCGAGGACGGCTCCATCAGCATGCTCAGCGTGGCCTTCGGCACTTTGTCAAAGGCAGCGTTGGTGGGGGCGAAAACTGTGAACGGGCCGGCGCCTTCTAGCGTCTCGACCAGACCGGCGGCCTTAACGGCGGCGACCAGGGTGGTCAGGTTTTTAGCCTGCGAGGCGTTTTCGACGATGTTCTTGCTCGCCATCATCGGCGCGCCGCCAACCATCGGATCAGCCGCATACGAAAGTGTGGCGACGCCACCGATAAGTGCAGCCGCAAGGGCCAGCGTCCGCGCGCCTTTTGTCACGAAACTCATGGTCAATCTCCAGATACTGCCGACGATCGCGTCAGCTCCTAGTAGGAACGCGCTGTCCTGTGGCAGGGTTTCAAATATTAATTTTTATTAAATCAAGCTGCACGGGGCTTCCGCAGGGAACTAAATGCCGCAACGCTTTTCACGGAAACAAGTGCTGGCCGCTCCAGGCGGAGCGACCCCACAATTTCGCGCTTCATCCCAGTGCTTCCAATTCCCCGATCATACGCTCGATCAACGAAAGCCCGATGCTCCAAAACTTCGGGTCGCGCGCGTCGAGGCCAAAGGGGGCGAGCAACTCGCCATAGGGCTTCGAGCCGCCCGCCGACAGCAGCGCGAAATAACGCTCAACAAATCCTTCGTGCGCCTGCTCGTAGACGCCGTAGAGCGAATTGACGAGGCAATCGCCAAACGCATAGGCGTAGACGTAGAAAGGTGAATGAATGAAGTGGCCGATGTAGGCCCAATACGTCTCGTAACCCGGCCCGAGACGGATCGCCGGCCCCAGGCTTTCGCTCTGCACGCTCATCCATAATTCGCAGATTGCTTCGGACGTAAGCTCGCCCTTCTTGCGCTCGTCGTGAACCTTGCGTTCAAACTTGTAGAAGGCGATCTGGCGCACCACCGTGTTGAGCATGTCCTCAACCTTGGAAGCGAGCATTGCCTTTCGTTGCGCCGGATCGGTAGTCGCCGCGAGCAGGGACTGGAAGGTTAGCATCTCGCCAAATACGGAGGCCGTTTCGGCAAGCGTCAGCGGGGTCGGCGCCATCAGGGCGCCGTTGGGCGCCGCGAGAACCTGATGCACCCCGTGGCCGAGTTCGTGCGCGAGCGTCATCACATCGCGTGGCTTGCCTTGATAATTGACGAGCACATAGGGATGCGCCGAGGGCGTTGTCGGATGCGCAAAGGCGCCGGGCGCCTTGCCGGGCCGGATCGGCGCGTCGATCCAACCCTCATCGAAGAACCTGCGCGCGATATCGGACATCTCCGGCGAAAAGCCGTGATAGGCGCCGAGCACCGTGTCGCGCGCTTCCCCCCAGGAGAAAGTGCGCGTCGCCATGTTGGGCAGCGGCGCATTGCGGTCCCAATGGTTCAGGCGCTCTTTGCCAAACCAACGCGCCTTGAGCTTGTAATAGCGATGCGAGAGGCGGGGGTAGGCGTCAGTCACGGCTTCAACCAGCGCGTCGACTACTTCGGGTTCAACCCGGTTGGCGAGGTGGCGCGAATCCGCGATGTCGGCGAATTTTCGCCAACGGTCGGAGATTTCCTTGTCCTTGGCGAGCGTGTTCATAATGAGCGAGAACACGCGCAGATTGGCGCCGAGCGTTTCAGCAAGAGCGAGCGAGGCGGCTTCGCGAATTCGCTCGTCCGGGTTGAGCATCTTCGAAAGCAGCGGTTCGAGCGTCAGTTCCTCGCCATCCAAACGGAATCGAAGCGATGCGACGGTCTCATCGAACAGGCGGTTCCAGGCGCTGACGCCGGTCACCGATTTTTCGAGAAACAATTGCTCGATTTCGTCGGGAAGTTGATGCGGCCGCTCCATGCGGATGTCTTCGAGCCAGGGACGATAATGCGACAGTTTCGAATCACGCGCGGCCGCCTCGAGGCTCGTATCGTCGAGCCGGTTGATCTCGAGCTCAAAGAACAAAAGATCACTGGCGATCTCAGTAACTTTTCCTTGTGCGTCGCCATAAAATTTCGCGCGGGTCGGGTCGCTGGTGTCGCCGGCGTAGAGCAGCGAGGCGTAGGACATTAACCGGCCCAATAAATCCTGCAGCCCCTCATAAGCCTGCACCGCGGCGAATAAGCCGTCGCCGCCGGCCGCCATAAGGGTCGCAAGCTGGCCCCGATGCGCCGCTGCAAACACCTTGGCGTCCCCGGCGGCGCGCTTCATGTCCGCCGTGAAAGCAGGCGAATCCATGCTGGGATAGAGATGCTCGAGCCGCCATTGTGGCAGCGAGCCGAGATCGGGCGCCGGCGCTTGGGAGGGCTGCGCTGCGGCGCGTGCGAGACTAATCGAGTTCAGCATGCGCGTGGTCTCCGTGCTGGCGCCGGCGCGCCCGGCGACGCGTCGCGCTCATCTGGCCCCCTGCAGGGCGCCATGCAACAGCGCCTGCATCGAATCGGGACGCCATTAACATCACTTTTACCCTAGTAGCGGACCTTTGCGCCGAAGCGGTCGTCGAGCCGCGCGAAACGGACGATTCATGGCCGCCCTTATCCTTGTCGTTGACGACGATCCTGTTCAGCGACGCCTTCTGGAATCAATGGTCCGTCGCTTTGGACACGAGGTAGAGACGCTTGACTCCGGCGCAGCGGCGCTGGCGCGGCTAGAAGCACCGGACCGGCCGTCGGTCGATCTGGTCGTGCTCGACCTCGTTATGCCCGATCTCGACGGCATGGCGGTGCTAACCCGCATGCGCCAGCGTGGCCTCACCACGCCCGCGATTGTGCAAACCGCGCATGGCTCGATCGAGACGGTGATCTCGGCGATGCGCGCCGGCGCGCTCGACTTTGTCGTCAAGCCGGTCGGCGCCGAGCGGCTTCAGATCTCTATTAAGAACGCGCTGAGGGTCGACGCGCTCGAGGACGAACTGCGCCGCGCGACCCGCCGCAACACCGGCGAATTGAGCTTTCGCGATATCACGACCAAAACGGACACAATGGCTCGCACCCTCCGGCTCGCCGAACGCGCCGCGAAGTCGAACATCCCGGTGCTGATCGAGGGCGAATCGGGGGTTGGCAAAGAACTGCTCGCGCGCGCGATCCAAGGCGGTTCTGACCGGCGCGGCAGGCCATTCGTCACCGTTAACTGCGGAGCCTTGCCAGAAAACCTAGTCGAATCGATCTTATTCGGGCACGAGAAGGGCGCGTTTACCGGCGCGACTGAAAAGCACTCGGGCAAATTCGCCGAGGCTAATGGCGGCACGCTGTTTCTCGACGAGATCGGCGAACTGCCGCTTGAGACTCAGGTAAAGCTACTGCGCGCGCTGCAAGAGGGGGAGATCGACCCGGTCGGCTCGCGCAGGCCCGTGAAGGTCGACATCCGGCTGGTCTCGGCAACCAATCAGAACCTGATCGAGCTGGTCAAACGCGGCAAGTTTCGCGAGGATCTATTTTACCGCCTCAATGTATTTCCCATCACCGTACCGCCGCTTCGCTCGCGCACGGCCGATATTTCGGACCTCGCACGGCGCTTTCTCGCGCGCTTCTGCGCCGAGGAGGGCAAGCGAATTCGCGGGATTTCGAACGAGGCCCATGCGCTGCTCTCGGCTTATGAATGGCCCGGTAATGTACGCCAGCTCGAAAACGCAATGTTTCGCGCTGTAGTTCTGGCCGACGGCGACGAGATCACGATCGCGGAATTTCCCCAGATCGCCGCGCTGGTGCAAGGCTTCGACGTGCGCATTCCCCCCGTCCCCGCGCCGCTCCCCCCGCCAGACCCGTTATCCGCCATCTCGTCCATGAACACGCTCGTATTCGAGCCAAAGGACCAGAGCGTGCAGCGGCTGCTCGACGAGAACGGCGATGTACGCAAACTCGAGGATGTCGAGGCCGAAACAATTCGGTTCGCGTTCAATCATTACCGCGGCCAGATGTCGCAAATGGCGCGTAAACTCGGGATCGGCCGCTCGACGCTTTATCGCAAGATGAAAGATATCGGCTTCGACGCGGACGTCCTGAACGACGCCGCGGCCTGACTTACGAGCGACGGCCAGTCGCCGCCGTGCGTGGCTGTGATGACGTTTTGTGCGCTGGACAGCGCCGCTGCGAGCGGTTCTATTGCGGGGGAGGCGCCGGGCAGGCGCACGGGTAAAAAAATGCACGGTTTGATCTGGGGGTTGCGCGCGTCCGCCGTTGCGCTTTGTTTTGGCGCATGCGCGGGAGCCGCCGGCGGAGCGCTAGCGCAAGATTTAAATGACGCCAGTGAACCCGCAGGGGTTTCAAAGCTCGATCTATCCCCTGAGAATGGCGCGCGGGACGTCGACCGGGCGCCGACGGGGGCGATAGCGCGATCCGCAGCCGGGGCCGCGCGTCTCGATCTTCCGTCGAGCGCGCCCGATCTGCCTCCGGATGCGCCACCGCCAAGCGTCGGCGCGGCGATTGACTTGCCCGACTTTACGCCGTCGACACCCCTGGTCCAGGCTCCTTCGATTTCGTCGACCACGCAGCTGCTCGCCTCGCCGGCCAAGACGCCGGTCGCCGATATTGGAACGCCCGCAGCGCCCGTTTTTCACGCCGGTCAAACCCCCGATCGGTCCGGAGCCGCTTCAGTCGATCCTGCAAGCCTTGCCGGCCCTATCGAGACCGCTCTCGACAATCTGGTCGCGATGAAATCGACGTCAAATCCGATCGGGGCGGGCGACTGGCGCGCGGCGCGGCGCGCGGTGCGCGGTGTCTATGTGAGCCGCGATTTCTTGCCAATCTGGGTCGAACCCACAGGCGGCCTCAGCGCGTCGGGACGCGCGCTGCTGCGAGGTCTTGCACGGGCGGAGGAGGACGGACTGGATCTCGGCGCGTTTGCGTTGCCGGCCGCAACATTCGCGGAGACCGCGCCCGATCGGCTCGCCACGGCGGAGGCGACCCTCTCGGCCGCCGTCGCGGCTTACGCTATGCAAGCGAGCGGCGCGCGGATCGGCCTGAGCGCATTCGCTCCCGATGTGACGGCAAAGCCCGAGATCGCCAACGCGCGCAAGGCGCTCATCGATGTCGCCGCCGCGTCAAACCCTGGGGCGGCGCTGGCGGCGTTCAATCCCCAGCAGTCCGGCTATAGCGCGCTGCGCGAGAAGCTCGCCGACCTTCGCGATGCGACGCCGCGAAGCTCCGTCCGGCTAGGGCAGGGGCCGACGCTAAAAATCGGCATGACGGACCCTCGCGTGCCGCTAATCCGGGCGCGGTTTGGCCTCTCGGCTCAAGCGATCGGCGATGTCGCCGACGTCTACGACACGCGCGTTGCGACGGCTGTGGCCGCGTTTCAGCATACCCGGGGTCTTGCTTCCAATGGCGCGCTCACAAGCGCGACGGCCGAGGCGCTTTACGGCGATCCGAACGCTGCGCGTGAAGGCCTGATCGTCGCTAACATGGAGATGTGGCGCTGGCTGCCGCACGACATGGGCGCGCAGCGGGTCGAGGTCAACGTTGCCGATTACACGTTGCGGCTAATGGACGGCGAGACGGAAGTCCATCGCGCGCGGGTCATCGTCGGCAAGCCCGACACGCCGACGCCGATCTTTTCCAACGCGATCCGCTACCTCCTTGTCAATCCGATCTGGCGGGTGCCCGACTCGATCGTGAAAAAGGAAATGGAGCCGCATCTCGCCAAGGATCCGAACTGGCTGACACGCAAGGGGTTCAAGGTCACCCAGGTCGGCGACCGGGTCGTCGTCGAACAGCCGCCCGGCGAGGCTAACGCGCTGGGACGTCTGCTGTTCATGTTTCCCAACGAACATGCGGTCTATTTGCACGACACGCCCTCGCGCGGCCTGTTCTCGGTGGCGCGCCGCGCGATGAGCCATGGTTGCGTGCGCGTCGATGGGCCGGCGCGTCTCGCCGAACTGGTGATGGGCGGCGCCGAGAAGGGTTGGAGCCAAACCAGGGTCAACGCCCTGATTGGCGCCAAGGAGCGAACCGTTATGCTGCCGGCGCCGCTGCCGATCCATCTCGAATATTTCACAGAATTCGTCGATGAATCAGGGACTTTGCAAGATCGCGACGACGTTTATGGGCTCACCGCCCGCGTGGCGATGGCGCTTTCTCGGCTACGACAAGATTGAAAGCGGACTTTTTCCCCGCTATAGGGTCTTCCTTAAGGTTTTCCTCTTTCTGTGGTGTTGAAGACACAGGCGATTCTTTTAGCCATTGCGACGCATCTAGGTAGGGTCGCATTAACTGATGGTTCGCGGTGTTTCGGCAAGCGGGATTGGAAGGGGACGTTGTTGGCGTCAGTAAGCGATAGGGGAGGGCTTTGGCGCCGTTGCGCGCGCCGTCTCGGCGTGCTCTGCGGCGCGATGGCCAGCATCCTCGCATATGGCCCAACCTCAACGGAAACGGCGATTGCGAACGGCG
>JAYTRP010000566.1:0-3450 GCA_043746145.1 Hyphomicrobiales bacterium
AAGCGCATCGATGTTTCTTGCGCCATGATTTTCGTCGCTATGGGCGGGGTTCTCTTACGCAGAAACGCGCATCCGTGAATTTCAAAACGGACTCTAACGACCTTGCACGCGAAAGCTTCGTTGATGGGTCGAGCGTCGTTTATAATTTTGGGCCGACGGACGCGTTGGTGAAGCGCGTAACGGGAAACGCCGATGGCAGCTTCGACGATTATTTTTATGGCGTCCCTGGAACGTTTCAGGGCCTCGCCTACAATAACTATGACACCGCATTCACAGTAGCGGATTTTCTGGACGTGAAAACTTACTACGATGCGAAAGGAGCAACTGTTGGGTCTGAAATCTTCACTGGGAATGGAGGGTTCGCGATCTACGAAGGGGGTATTCTCGTCAGGCAAAAGACGGTAAACGCCGATGGCTCGTACGACGTTCTTCACCCCGGGGTATCGGGGGCAGTTGCAGGACATGCCTATCAAAGTTTCGCGGGCGTGTTTTCTAAGTCAAGTGCTTACGAGGGAACTATATACTACGACGGCGCCGGACGGATTGCCGCGAGCCGATCTATCAATCCGGACGGCTCGTCGGAACTCGCCGTTTTCAACATCCAAAATCAGACTTACTCCGTTTTTGAAAACGGTTTCAGCGCTGCCTACGTCGAAGAGATGCATTCATTCGACAATGTCGCAGTTTCGAGCGTCGTGACTGGGCAGGTAAATCTATTTGGATCGGATCTGACTGTTAACGCCAACTCAGGCCATATTGCGCTAGGCTCCGCAGACGATTTTCTCGTTACGCTGCATTTGGGTGGAGAAACTTACGTATTGCTAGGTGGAGACGATAGGTTGAACTTCGCCTCTGGCTTCGGAAAGGCGACGGTCAAAAATTTCGGGGCGAGCTACGCAACCTCAGATGTGCTCAATGTCGCCGGGATGAGCGGTTTCGCGATATCGACCTACAAAGCGAACAACACGCAAATTACAGACGCGGCCGGCGACGTGCTGACCATTATGGGCGTTTCGCCGGGGGGACTGTCGGCAAGCCGATTAATTGTCTAGAGCGATGTCTTGGCGAGTTTTGGGGGCATCGGCGGGCTTGCTCCCATCTTTGTGGAATCGCCCACCAGGATCGCCGATATCCTGCTACAGTCGGTCAGGAAACCGACATTGACGGCTTCGACCTAGCTTATGCGTTCACGCCCGGCACATTCGAGGATGTTGTGGGCTACGTCGTGCCCGAATTGCGCCGCCGCTGGGCCTATCCCCAGGCCTGTCGGCCGGGTACATTCCGCGAGGAGCTGTTCGGCGACGGCTCGAATCTCCAGGCCCCTCACCCGGCCGCAGCGTTTCGTGATATCGAGAAGGTGAATCGGCGAGAGGCCGCGCGCGCCGGCGCCGACGAGGCCGCGCAAACGGGAGCTCTGGCATGACGGCTTCTGAGAATATCAGCGCACTTTGGTTCCTGCCGACATACGGCGACGGACACTATCTCGGCTCGCCAGAATCCGCGCGCGCCGGCGACCTTCCCTACTTGAAGCAGATCGCGGTCGATACGCTTGGCTTCGAGGGGGCGCTCCTCCCGACCAGCCGCGCTTGCGAGGATAGTTGGATGCTCGCATCGGCGCTTGCCCCATTGATGCAGCGGCTGCGCTTCCTCGTTGCGATTCGCCCTGGGGTGCTGTCGCCGACGCAGGCCGCGCGAATGACCGCGAGGCTCGACCGGCTCTCGAACGGTCGTTTGCTCGTCAATGTCGTGTCTGGCGGCGATCCGAAGGAGAATGGCGGCGACGGCTTGTTCTGGTCGCATGCAGAGCGCTATCGCGCGACCGGAGAATTCTTGAACGTCTACACACGCATACTCAGCGGGGAGGCGGTCACCTTCTCCGGCGAGTTCATACGCGTCGAGGATGCGCGGATCGACGAGTATCGACGCATCGGCGTCGATACGCTCATTTTCTCGGGCTATCCGCATCTGGAGGAAGCATACAGGGTCGCTGAATTGCTGCTGTCTCGCCTGCCGTTGAAACACCCCGTCGCCAACCTCGTCAACACCGGTCCATTCGGTGACACTCTTTTGGACGCCAAGGCTTTTAGTGCGCCGGTGGCGTTGTGACCTCCGCCGCGATCGAGGCTCCCACGGTCGCCATTGTCGGTGGAGGCTTCTCCGGCGCGGCGGTCGCCTATCACCTCGCCAAGGCCGGCGCCCACGCGCGCATCCTTGTGTTCGAGCCGCGCGAGTCACTCGGCGCGGGGCTCGCTTACTCTGACCTCGATCCAACGCATCGCATCAATGTTCCGGCCAAGCGTATGTCGCTGTTGCCCGATGACGACACTCATTTTTCACGTTGGCTCGAAGCGTCCGGCGCGCTCGATAGCGATCCCGCCGCGCGCGCCGGCGATGCGGCTTTTCCAGCACGCATGGTGTTTGGTCGCTACGTCGACGCCATGTTGCGCCCGTTTGTGGAGCAAGGCCGTATCAACCACATCCGGGATAAAGTCGTTTCAGCGCGTCAGTCCGGACACGACTGGGTGTTGCGGACCCCGCGCGGCGAGGAGACTCGTGCGCAAATTCTCGTCGTTGCAACCACGCATCCGCACCCCATGGTTCCCTCTCAGTTCGGCAAAGTCCTTGGTGACCCACGGCTGATCCAGAACTCGCTTGCCGACGGGGCGCTCGATGGCGTCTTGCAGATGGATCGCGTGCTGATCGTCGGCTGCGGCCTCACCGCTGCTGACATCGTGGCCTCGCTCGACGCGCGCGGACACGAGGGCCACGTCACCATGATTTCACGACGGGGACAGCGCTCGCGCGGTCATGCGCCTCGGTCTTATCCCGCGGAGGGCGATTTCACCTCCGAGCCCGCGCGAGAGGCGACGCGGATTGTCGCCGCCGTCCGGCAGGCCGTGCGCAAGGCCGTTGCCGAAGGCCGTAGCTGGCATCCCGTGCTGGATGCAGTGCGAATACAGGGCGCCGCTATTTGGGCCGCGCTGGAGCCCCGCGCGCGCCTGCGCCTTGTGCGCCACGTTCGCCCCTACTGGGATGCGCACCGCTTCCGCATCGCGCCGCAGATCGAGACCATCCTCGACCGCAAACTCGCCGACGGATCGCTCGAACTGCGCAAAGCAAGCCTCGGCCATGTCGAGCGCATTGGGGATGAGTTTGCCATCGATCTGATCGATAGCCGACGCGGATCAACACTGCGCGCAAATTTCGATCGTGTAATCGTCGCCACCGGACCCGCGCATAACGATATCCCTCGCGCGCAGCCCTATCTGGGCGAACTCGTCGCGGCGGGCGCCGTCGGGCTCGATCCGACGGGACTGGGGCTGAACACGGGCCGGGACGGTCGGGCGATTCGAACAACTAATGAAATCGGGCCGCCGTTGTTCATCGCCGGACCGCTCGCGCGTGGCGCGGTCGGTGAGTTGATGGGGCTGCCGGAATGTTCTGTCTACG
>JAYTRP010000567.1:0-3448 GCA_043746145.1 Hyphomicrobiales bacterium
GCCCAGTTCGCGCGCCGCGCTCTCGGCGACCGCGCGCAACCCGTGCTTGGCCGCGGCAAAGGCGGAATAGCCGGCGGCGCCGCGCCGGCTCGCCGTCGCTCCCGTGATCAGAATCGACCCGCGGCCGCGCGGACTCATGACGCGCGCAGCCTCGCGCGTGGCGAGAAAGCCCGCAAGGCACGCCATTTCCCAAACCTTGCCGTAGACGCGGCTGGTGGTCTCGACGAGCGCAAAGCGGACGTTAGCGCCGATGTTGAAGACCATGACCTCGATAGCGCCGATTTCGCGCTCGATCTTGTCGACTAGCGCGACGACCTCATCCTCAAGGCGCGCGTCTAGGCCGAACGCATGCGCCCTCCCGCCGTCGGCGCGAATCTTTTTCGCGAGCGCCTCAAGCTCTGGCAGATGGCGCGGTCGACGGGTCACGCAGATCTCGTAGCCTTCGCTCGCGAAAGCGCTCGCGATCGCGCCTCCCAGACCGTCCCCCGCGCCGACGATAAGGCAAGCGCCCTTGCTCGATTCGCTCATGCCCCGCCTCCGTGGCGCCGATGGTCGGGCGACGCGGTTGTAGAGTCAACCTTCAGATCCCTGTCAATCGCGACCTCGACGCCCGCGTCGCCCCCGCGCTATATGCGCGATAACGCCCTCGTAATTGCCCAGGAAGCACTATTGCCTCGCAGCCTCGCCGCTATCGCCTTTTTGGCTCCCGATTATGACGTTGCTATCGCTTGGTTTCGCGACACGCTCGGATTATCCGTGCTGGAGGACGTTGCGCTGGGGGCGGGCAAGCGCTGGATCGTGGTTGGCGAGCGCGGCGCGCAAGGCGCGCGCATTGTGCTCGCGAAAGCCGACGGCGACCGACAGACCGCCGCCATCGGCGCGGCGACCGGTGGCCGAGTCGGCTACTTCCTCGAGACCGATGATTTCGCCCGCGATCACGCGCGTTTCCTGGCGCTTGGCGTCGAGTTCCTGGAGGCGCCTCGCCACGAGGGCTATGGAATCGTTGCCGTATTCGCCGACCCCTGGGGCGGCAAATGGGACCTGATTCAGCCGCGCAGGATCGCAAGCGCGCTCAGTTTCGAACGGCAGGCGGCGATCTGGGGGCTGGTGCTAATCGCTCTCATGGGCGTTCTCTCCACCCTGGGCTCGACCATCGCGCCGTTCGCCTGTGGTCTAGCGCTCGGCTATCTCCTCAATCCGGTCGTCAATTATTTGCACCGTTTCGGCCTTGGTCGGCTGGCGTCGGCGGTCGTAATTCTGCTCGTGTTCATGCTCGCCTTGACCTTGCTGGCGGTCACGGTCGCGCCGGTGCTGGCGCATCAGTTGGCGGATTTCTCGTCAAAACTCCCCCAATACGTGACGACGCTGCAAGATCTTGCGGTCAAGGAAAGCGCCTCGCTCGAAGCAAGATACGGGGGCGAATTTCTCCGTCCGCTTGGGCTGGGCGACCGTTTCACGCCCGAGCAGATTCAGAAGTCGATCAGCAACCTGATCAACCAGAGCGGCGCCTGGCTGCTCAGCGGCGTTCAAAAGCTGGCGCTGGGCGGCGCGGCATTGTTGAGTTTCCTTACATTCCTGATCGTGACGCCGGTCGTCGCCTTCTACCTCCTGGTTGACTGGCATCGCATGCTCGACACGGTCGATTCCTGGCTGCCGCTCGACCATCGCGACGATCTGCGCCAAATCGCGCGCGAGATCGACGGGGCGCTGGCGGGCTTCTTGCGCGGGCAGTCGTTGGTCTGCGTCTTCCTTGGCTGCTGGTACGGGCTTGGCCTTACTTTCGTGGGCCTCGATTTTGGGCTGTTGATTGGCGTGCTTGGCGGGGTGCTCGGCTTCATCCCCTATGTCGGCTCGTTCACGGTGCTGGTGCTATCGCTGGGGGTGGCGATCGTCCAGGGCTGGCCGAGCTTCACAATGTTTCTGCTGGCCTTCGCCGTAGTTGGCGCCGGACAGTTTTTGGAAGGATACGTCATCTCGCCCAAGCTGATCGGCGAGTCGATCGGACTGCACCCGGTCTGGTTGATCTTCGCGCTGTTCGCGTTCGGCGCGCTGTATGGTTTCACCGGATTGATCGTCGCCGTGCCCGCCGCAGCGGCGATCGGCGTGATCGTGCGCCATCTGTTGCGCCTCTACCGTCGAAGCGCGTTCTATCGCGGGCGCGCAGCGATCGAAGTGGCGCCTTGACGGCGTCGCAACAACTGCCGCTGCCTTTGCCGCACGAGCCAAGCACGGCGCGCGAGGATTTCTTGCCAGCGCCCGAGAATTTTCAGGCGTTGGCGCTGATCGACGCGTGGCCGAACTGGCCCGCGCCCACTTTACTGCTGCAAGGACCGGCGGGCTCCGGCAAATCGCATCTCGGCGCGATCTGGGCGCGCAGCTCGGGGGCGCTTACGCTGACCGGCAACGGCCTCGCCCAATTTTCGCCCAACGACGTCGGCGCGCGCTCGGTGCTGGTCGACGACGCCGATCAGGTCGGAGCCAGCGAGGCCTCCCTGTTCCACCTCATCAATCTGGCCAGAGAGAACGGCTCATCGCTGCTGCTCACTGCGCGGCAGCCGCCCGATATGTGGGGACTAGAAACGCCCGATCTTAGATCGAGGCTAAGACTAGCGCCGATGACCGTGCTAGCTCCCCCCGAGGCTAGCCTTGTACAGGCGGTGCTGTTCAAGCTGTTCAGCGACCGCCAACTCGTCGTCGAGCGCTCGGTGATTGACTATATCGCACTGCGCCTGGAGCGATCGCTCGACGCCACGCGCGCGATCGTCGCTGCGCTCGACAAAGAGGCGCTCGCCCGGGGAAAGCGCGTCACTCGCTCGATGGCGGCGGAGTATTTTCGAGATACGAGCGCGCTCTAGTCACGATATTGTGAATTGGAGACTCGTCACGAACTTGCCGTATTGCAATAGGGGTCGCAACCTTGACATATTGGCGGCTACACAATCTGTAACGTTCCGTGATGCCGAGGCTGGCGCGCGGACTGATAAAAAAGACTTTGGAGGAGGCGATTATGCTCAAGACCTTTATAGGGTCCCTCGCTGTCGTGACCCTAAGTGCGGCATCGCTTGGCGCCGACGAAAGAACCGCGGACGTATCAACTTGGCGCTGGCATGTGAACAGCATCATCGATTCTCAGCGTGCGCGCGAAACACCGGCGGCGTTGGATCGGGTCGCCTTCCAGCAGGACTACGAAAGATACTCCGCTACGGGCCTGCCCGAAGCGAAGTGAGCAATTAGTTTTGCAAATGTGACTCGCAGGCGAGAGCCGAGCGACGGTCAAAGACAGTGACTAAGCTAACTTTGTTAAAGACATCTCGCGGAGCGTCACTTTGATAGGTGCGCCCTCCCCGCGCCGTGTTGTTGCCCCCTAAATACCGGACACGGCCTCCTGGTTTGATTGCGCAGCGATGAACTCTCGTGGCGAACGATAGCGCAAGGCGCTGTGCGGGTG
>JAYTRP010000568.1:0-3441 GCA_043746145.1 Hyphomicrobiales bacterium
GCGTCAACGTAACTCTCCGAGGCGAATGTCTGCAAGGCGAACCTCCTCGGGGCGAACCTCTCCAAGGCATGCGCGAGCGAGTTTCTGGAAAGCGCGGGCGCGATGCGAAAGCGCGAGCGAGTCGTCGGGCGGCAGTCCGTGCTTTTCCGCCGCCGTCATTTCGCCGAATGTACGCGAATGGCCATCGGGGCGGAACATCGGATCGTAGCCAAAGCCCGCTGTCCCGCGCGGGGGATAGACGAGATCGCCGTCGACGCGGCCCTCGAAAGTTTCGACATGCCCGTCCGGCCAGGCGATCGCCAGCGCGCTGACAAACCAGCCGCGCCAGGGTTGCGCGGCCCCGCGGGCGATCAGTTCCGTCTCGATGCGCTGCATGGCGGGAGCGAAATCCGCGCCGCCGCCGCCCGCCCAGCGCGCCGAATAGATGCCCGGCGCTCCGTCGAGCCCCTCCACGCAGATGCCCGAATCGTCCGAGAGCGCGGGCAAGCCGGCGACTTCAGCGGCGGCGCGCGCCTTGATCAGCGCGTTGGCGACGAATGTGTCGCCGGTCTCGTCGGGCTCAGGCAGGCCGAGCGCGCCCGCGCTGACGACCTCGATCCCGCGGGGCTCGAGCAGGTCACGCAACTCGGCGAGCTTGCCTTTATTGTGGGTCGCGGCGACGACTTTGCCTTCCAGACGACGATGCGAACTCACGGGGCGACGACCTTATAACGCTGGCCCGCGATCAGCGGCGAACCGCGTTCGAGGCCATTGAGGATCAGAAATTCATCAAGCGGCGCGGGGCTGGCGGTCAGCCGCTGCGACATCGAATCCGAGGTTTCGCCGGGCTGGGCGACAACGATCTGCACATGGGTCTGGCGCGCCTCCGCGCCTTCTTGCGGCGTCAGGCGATGGAACGAACGGATCGAGGCGAGAAAGCGCGCGTCAACCGCGGGGGACAATGTGTGCGCGGCGAAGATCAGCCGGAATATCCGGCCGCCAAGCCGGACCGCGCCCAGCCGGAAAGTCCATTGCTCACCCTTGGCGACGGCGACAGCCATCGGCAGATCGGCGTTGTTGATCGCCTCAATCGAATTGGTCTGCACGCCGTCGATCCAGCCGGAGGCGAGCGCGGCTTCGAGCGTCGTCGAGGGATTGGCGTCGATGCTGTCGAGCCGCAAAGCCTGCGTGCCCGATTCGCCGACCCCGATCAGCGCGGCGCTCTGGTTCTCAAGCGCAAACCCGTCGGGCGCTGTAAAAGCAAAGCCGAGTTTGGGATGAATAAATCGCGTGCCGATCGCGACCCCTTGCGCGGGATTGTCGCCGTAAGCCAGTCCGGCGATGGCGTTGAGGTAACTGTCGCGCGCGGTGTCGCCGATCCCCGGGGCGCCGATCAGATGCGCGAGTTGGACGGCCGCGGCGATTCGCTCCGGGGTGGAGGGGTGGGTCGCCATCATGTCCGGCTTGTCGGCGGTGCCGCCGCCGTTGCGCGCCGAGCGCAGCACGCTCCAGCGCCCGAGTTTGTCGAGGAACCGCGACGCCGAATACGGGTCGAATCCGGCCTTGGCGATCACCTTGATGCCGATTCGGTCGGCCTCGAATTCTTGCTCGCGCGAGAAGTGCGCGATCGTCAGCTTCATGCGAGCCTCGACCTCCTGGCCCCCCTGCGTGTTCGTGAGCACCTGGTCGGAAACGCGCGCGAACAGGTTCGCGGTGCGCTCGAGTTCGGCGCGTTGCGCGGCATGATGCGCCGTCACATGGCCGATCTCATGCGCCATGACCGCCGCGACTTCGGCGCCGTCGTCGGCGAGGCCGAGCAAGCCGCGTGTGACGAAGATATCGCCGGAGGGCAGAGCGAAAGCGTTGACAATCGGCGAATCGAGCAAGGTCACGCGATACGGCTCGCCCGGCGTTTGGCTCGCGGGCGCCAGCTTAGCGAGAATGTCGTCGATATAAGCCTTGACCGCCGGCGCGCTATATTCGCCGCCGAACGCCTGGATCAGCTTGCGCCGTTCGGGATTGATAGGCGCCGCAATGGGCGAGAGCGCCGGCGCCAGGGCAGGGGCTGACGCGGGCGCGAGGATAGGCTCGACGGAGGCGCAACTCGCGAGCAGCAAGGCGACCATCGTACAGACGAACGCGCGCGCGCGGGCGCCCGCAATCGGCAGATACGGCTGTTGGTTTGCGCCTCTCATCCGCCCGGTTTCGTCTCCTGCGCACCCTCGCCTGGCTCGATCATCGAGGGATCGGCGACTTCGATCCGGGGTCCAAACCGGTTTTCCAACACGCCGCGAACACGAATGCGTCGACCAGCTAGCCTCTCGAGGTCGAAACCTCGGCGCTGAAAGGCAGCCTCGGCTTTGCGCGGAACGACTGCCGTAAACCCGCCGCGCCGATCGAAGTCAAGATAAACCCTGGAGCGCCTGACGCCAACCCTTCGCACGGTTCCCTCGACGAGAACAAAGCGACCGTCACCTTCGCGCAACGCTACAGCATCAAGCGCGTCGAGGATTGCCCCCGGCGGCGCCCAGACGCCCTCTCGCGCAGCCCTCGCGGCGCCCTCCGCCTCGATCCGCTCGCTCTCGCAATCCTTTGTCTCGAATTCCGGCCGAACCCGCGCGAGCCCAAGGCTAAGCAGCGTGATCGCCGCCGAGGATTGGTCCGTCAGTGTCAGATCGACAAGCCAGCGCCCCCACCGATCGGGACGAGGGCTGAGTATGGCGACGCGCACCGGGGCGCCCTCCCAACTCTCAATCTCGCGCCGCGCTCCCCTTGAGGGCGCCACTCCCGCCAGCCGAGCAAGCCGCCCGTCCGCCAGCCGAATCTCGAACCTCTCGGAAACCCCCGCGATCGCCGCCTCGCTCGAGGCAAGCCCGCAAGCCTCGGCGCGCGACGTGGCGAGGATGAGAAAGAGCAAAATCCGCACGTGCGCGGCGCGGCCAAACATGCTAAGGGCGACCCCGCTATGAACCTTGTTCCTAGCGCGTTTAAAGCCGCGCGTCCCGGTAGCTCAGCAGGATAGAGCACAGGTTTCCTAAACCTGGGGTCAGGGGTTCAAATCCCTTCCGGGACGCCAGTTAAAGCGACGAGACGCTCCGGTCGGGCGGCGCTAAAAAATCTATCCGACAGGAGGTCCGACGTTTCGGTTCGAACCGCTACCGCCGCCGCCACTCGCCGCAGAAGTTGTCGTCTTGGGTCGCCCGCCAGAACGCGCGCGGGCCGGGATCGGGGCCCGGTCGCGGGGCGTAGCGGGTGCAAAGACCCGCCGTATTCCACCAGTCTTTTCTCATGTCTGCGCGATCGACCGGGTCGAGACCCCCGACGGGCCGCCTCCAGTAAAGGCAATCGCCGCATCGGCGCACGGGATGTCCGTCCGTCACGGAATCCCCCTCGCCGCATCCTTGCCGGTCGTGGGTTTGCGGCCAGTGCGCCACCGCGCCCGAGCGCAGGGAAGGTTCGGGC
>JAYTRP010000569.1:0-10614 GCA_043746145.1 Hyphomicrobiales bacterium
AAATCGAGAATGCGCTGCGGCTGGTCGGGCTCGATCCGACGAGTTACGCGCCCCTCCTCGCTCCGCTCGCCGGGGTGACGCCGCCGGCGGGGGCGGCTCTTCGGCTCACCCCGGATGAGCACCGGCGTGGTCAGCTCGCCGCAATCATGATCTGGTTGCTAGCCGGGGCCCGCGAGCAACCGTTATTGCTCACGATCGAGGACCTGCATTGGGCGGACCCGACCACGCTCGAACTGCTGCAGACTTTGGCCGATCGGGGTGGACAGGCCGCACTTCTGGTGATCGCGACCGCGCGGCCGGAGTTTCGCGCGCCCTGGACCCGGCGCTCGCATCACGAACTGGTTTCGCTCGCGCCGCTCGATCGTGCGGATGTAGCGCGCATGGTTTCGGAGATCTCTCCAAAGCGCGCCCTGTCAGAGCGCCTCATCGAGGGCATCGCCGATCGCACCGACGGCGTCCCATTCTTTGTCGAGGAAATCACACGCCTATTGATTGAACGTGGCGAGTCGGCCGGCATCCAGGCGATTCCATTGACCTTGCAGCACTCGCTCGCCGCGCGGCTGGACCGGCTTGGCGGCGCGCGCGAGACGGTGCAGATCTGCGCCGTGCTGGGGCGCGAATTCGCCCTGACCGTGCTGCGCGCCATCGCCGGCCAAGATGACGCGCGGCTGCGCGCCTCGCTCGAACGGCTTGTCGACAATGACCTTCTTTATGTCGAGGGCGAAGCCGAAAGCGCGCGCTATCGATTCAAACACGCTTTGATCCAGGACGCCGCATACGACAGCCTGCTCCGGAGTCGGCGCCAGGTCCTGCATCGTCGCGCCGCTGAGGCGCTCGCGGCTCCGCCTTCCGCAGAACCGGAACTCGTCGCGCATCATTTCAACCAAGCGTCCGAAAACGAGCGCGCGATCGAATGGTGGTCGAAAGCCGGCGAACTCGCGCTGCGGAGGTCGGCATTTCCCGAAGCTGTGGCCCATCTCGTCAAAGCGATTGAGGCGCTCGATCTTATCGATGAGGCGCAAGTTGACGTCCCTGCCGCTCCGGAGGGGAGCGATGACGCGAAGGCTGCGTTCCAAAAGCTTCGCGTTCGGCTGCGACTGCACGCAAGTTACGCCCAGGCGCTCACCATGACCAAGGGCTTCGCGGCGGAAGCAACCAAGCTCGTCTATGAACGCGCCGGCGCGCTCGCGGCGTTGGCGCCCGGCGAACCCCAGTTTTGGACGATCTCACACTTGCGCATATTCCGTTATGTCTCACGCGCCGAGCATGCGTCAGCGCGCGCGGAGGCCGAGACTTTCGTCGTCAAATCCGAGGCGGCGAAACTTGCCGGACACGTTGCGTTTGGCCTGCACTGGCGAGGTTTCGTCCGATTCTTCCTTGGAGATTTCGTGGGCGCGCGCGAGGACGAAGCGGCGGCGCTTCGGCTGCATGACGACGCGCGCGACGCGCGATTGCGCTTCGTGTTCGGCGCCGACTTCCAGAGCAATACGCTCGCCGTCGCGGCGCTCGCGGCCTGGACGCTCGGCGACGCAGAAGCCGCGCGGGTCTCGCTGGCGCAAGCAATCGCGCAGGCCGGCAAAGTTGGGCACCTGCATTCTCTCGCCCTTGCGGGCTTCATTGAAGCGCAAATCGCCGTTCTCGGCGGGCGGGTCGCATTCGCGCTGGAAAGCGCCGAACGTCTCGTCAAACTCGCCGACGAAAGCGCGATGCGCGACTATACGCAGCTTGGCGGAATCATCACATTATGGGCGCGGGGGCGGCTGCGAGGATCGTATGATGCGGCGCTTGAATTTCGCTCAGCGCTTGCCGCCTACGAGGCGACCGGCGCCGGCGTACATCGGCCCCAGTTCTACGGCATACTTGCCGATCTCGAAGCCTCGGCCGGCGCGCTCGACGAGGCTCTCGCGACGGTCGAGCAAGGGCTTGCGATTGCGGAATCGATGGGGGAGCGCTGTGTCGACGCTTTCCTGCTGCGCATACGCGCCGAGATCCTGATGAAGCGCGAAAGCCCTGGCGCCCTACGCGCCGCCGAGGAGGCGTTCCGGCGCGCATTCGAAGTCGCGCGCGAACAACGAGCCGGAGCTTTCGCACTCGCCGCTGCTTTGCCGCTCGCGCGCCTTTATGCAGATGAACAGCGCTTCGGCGAAGCGCGAGTCCTCCTTACGCTCGCGCTCGACGGCCTCGTTCCCTCCGAGCTTTTGCCCGACATCGAAAAAGGCCGCGCACAGTTGGCCGCGACGCCAGAATGACGCTCGCTCACAGGCTCAGCCGCTTGAACACGAATTCAGGAATGTGGCGGATGACGAACATGATGAAGCGCCAGAATCCAGGGAGATAGACCACGTCGCGACGCCGTTCGATCGCGCTGACGACGCCTTTTGCTACGGTCTGGGACGAAGCCCAAAGCGGACCCTTCTTATCGAAGCTCGCCGTCATAGGCGTATCGACAAAGCCGGGCTTGATAGTCACCACGGCGACATCGACCTTGGCGAGCCGGTTGCGGAGCCCTTCGAGAAAAGTCGCCAGCATGCCCTTGGCGGCGCCGTAGACATAGTTGCTCTGCCGGCCACGGTCGCCAGCAACCGAACCAATCACCGCGATGACGCCGCCCTCGTCCTCGGGTCCAAGCGCTGAACGGGCGCGCTCGAATTCTCCCGCGAGCAGCGTCAGCAACGCAATAGGTCCCAGTGCATTGGTGCGGATTTCCGCAAGCGTCGCCTCGACCGAGGACTCGCACGCCTTCTGGTCCGGCAGCGACCCTTGCGCGATCAACGCCACGTCGAGACCGCCAAGAGTTTCTCGAGCGAGCGCGATCAAGGGCCCATGTTGAGCGAAATCGTCGAGGTCGGCAACTGCGCCTTCGACGATCTGCTCATCGACCTTGCGCACGCGGAGATCGTCGAGGATCGCCTGCAGCTTGTTTGGATTGCGGCCAACCAGAAACAAGCTGTCGCCGCGCGCCACCCACAGCGTCGCGGCGCTGGAGGCGATCGCGGAGGTCGCGCCAAATATAAGGATCTTGGCCATTCAGCGCTCCGTAACGCGCCGCCAGAACCCGGAGGAGAAGTTCGGGTCGACAAACGCCGAGAATTGGGGGTGGCGGGGAAAGCTGAACCGGAACATCTCGCCAGACATCCGGGCGTCTTTCGCGGGATAAAGAGCGCCACCGGCGGCGCGCGTCACCGCATCGAGTTCATCGAGCAACTTGAATGTTCGCTGGCCTAGATTGGGAAAGTCGAGCGCGAGCGTTGCGCCAGGGCGCGGAAACGACAGCAGGCCCGGCGAAGGCCGCGAGCCGAAATTCTTGAGAACCGCCAAGAACGAACCCGTCCCCGCGCGCGCGACTATCTTCAGCATATCGGCGATCCCCTCCCGCGCCGCTGCGGGCGGAAGAACGCATTGATATTGCAGGAACCCCGCTTGGCCGTAGATCCGGTTCCAGTCCTCGATCGAGTCTAGCGTATGAAGATAGCGGCCATAGGGGGTCAGTTGCGGCCGCTGACCCAACGGCTGACGGTAATACGCGGCGTTGAAGGCGCGCAGCGACACAGCATTAATCAGCGAGAACGGTGGATCGACGGGAAAACGGCGGCGGCGTTCGGCGTGGGCGGGTAGACTTTCCTGCGATGGCGCGTGGCGGGCGGCGAGCAACAGGCCCCGTCCCCCCGGCGCCAAACAATCAATCCACGCGGCGGTATAAGGCCAATCCTGCTCCGCGCGCGCGTTCAAGTCCCAGAACGCATCCAACGAAGAAAAACGTCGCCCCTCGACCAGCATGAACGAATTGGCGACCGGCGCCAGTTTCAAAGTGGCGCGCGTAATCAGCCCGGTAAGCCCGAGGCCGCCCACGGTCGCAGCGAACCAATCCGCGCGAAGCTCCGGCCCGCAGACGATCCGCTCGCCGTCGGACCTGAGCAGTTCCAGTTCGCGGACGTGGCAGCCAAAACTGCCGACGCCGTGGTGGTTCTTGCCATGCACATCGTTGGCGATCGCGCCGCCGACCGTGACGAAGCGGGTGCCAGGGGTAACGGTGAGAAACCAACCGCGCGGAACGATGAAAGCGAGGATCTCGCCAAGGGTGGCGCCTGCCTCGCAGCAGAGGACGCCTTCACGGGGATCGAAGGCGATGAATTTCGACAGCGCCCTCGTGCGCAGCAACGCGCCCTCAGCGTTCAGGCAGACGTCGCCATAGCTTCGACCGGCGCCACGTGGCAGCAGGTTTTCGTTCAACCGGCGTGCAGGCAAGGCGTCGAAACGCGAGACAAGGTCCACGACACGGCTCGGCGCGACGCGGGGATAGCGATTCCAGGAGAGCGGAACGCTCACGCTAAGCCGAAACCCGTCAAGCCGCTGTTTGCGGCGGCGAAGATGAGCAGCGTGGCTCCGACCCAGCTCAGCGACACCACCACCATCTGCACATCGGCCAGCAGATCGCGCGCGGTGTCCTGGCCGCCCTGGCGCCGATGCACGAGGTAAAAATAGCGGAAAATGCCGTAGACGACGAACGGCACCGTCAGCACCAACATGTTTGTGTGGTGACGTGCGATCGTATCCGGCGACAACGTGTAAACGCTGTAGCTAAGGATCGCGCAGGCGGCGCTAATCGTCATGAACTGTTCGACGATGTCAGGGGTGTAGTCGTCGAGCACCCGGCGCGTCGGCTGGTCGCTCGCGCGCTGGTTCCTCGTCGTCATCAGTTCCGCGCGGCGCTTCGCAAAGCCCAGGAACAGCGTCAGCATGAAGCCGCAGATCAGCAACCAACTCGACGGTGCGAGGCCTATGCCGATGGTGCCGACCAGCAGGCGCAGCATAAAGCCGGCCGAAATCAGGAACACGTCGACTACGGCAAGGTGCTTCCACCAGAGCGAATAGCCGATGTTGATCAGCACATAGAGAAGAACGAGAAGCACGGCCTTGGGTCCAAGCAACGCCGTCAGGCCAAAAGCGACCGTAGCTAGCGCCAGTCCCAGCGCCGCAGCCATCTTGGTCGAAACAGCGCC
Organism: Hyphomicrobiales bacterium; assembly: GCA_043746145.1. Lineage (GTDB taxonomy): Bacteria > Pseudomonadota > Alphaproteobacteria > Rhizobiales > Beijerinckiaceae > Roseiarcus. The sequence continues at coordinate 5,001 of JAYTRP010000569.1, forward strand.
GCTCGCGATCGGGCGATGTTTTTTCGTGGCGTGGCGCCGATCAGCGTCCTGGTCGACAATGTCATTGCCGGTGTAAACGGCGCTCGAGATGGCGCAGAACGCCAGAAACGCGATCAGCGCACGGGCAGCGAGCGTCAAATCGCAACCGCCGGCGAAGATCACGCCCACCAGCACGAACCCATTCTTGAGATATTGATGCGGCCGGCAAAGCCGGATCAAGGAGGGAATCAAACGGGATCTCGCGCACGCAACGGGCTACGCGATCATTGTCCGGGAAACTCATGAAAATTATGAGAACGACACGTACGCGGTCGATCGGACCCTGGCGTGATGCGCGACTTGGCGTCCGGGATGCGCGCGCTGCGTCTTGAAATAGGCGATGAAGATCGATTAGCTCGGCATCGCTGGGCAACAGAGGGTCACGGCAAATCGGGAGGACACGCAATGACGGACACGCAAAGCCACAAGGGCAAATTTGTCTGGTACGAATATATGGGCAACGATCTCGACGCCGCGGTCGATTTCTACAAACGCGTCGTGCCGGGCTGGACCATGTCAGACAGCGGCATGACGTCCTTCCCCTACAAAATCGCCTCGGTCGGGAGCCATGGCGTCGCCGGTTTCCTGACCATCCCCGAACCAGCTAAAGCCATGGGCGCCCCGCCCTGCTGGACCGGCTACATCTGGGTCGAGGACGTCGACGCAGCGCTGCCCGAACTGGAAAAGGCTGGCGGTTCGCTGAAAAACGGCCCGATGGACATTCCCGGAATCGGCCGCTTTGCCGTAGTCGCTGACCCCTATGGGGCGATGTTCACGATTTTTCGCGACGCGAGCAGCAATCCGAACCCGGCGCCGGCGCCAGACACCGAAGGCATGTTCGGTTGGCGCGAGTTGCACGCCGGCGACGGCAAAGGCGCGCTCGACTTCTACATCAGCCAGTTCGGTTGGAAGAAGGAGAGTGAGTTCGATATGGGGTCAATGGGCGTCTATCACCTGTTCCACACCGGCTTTGAACAGGGCGGCATAATGACAAAGGCGCCACAGGTTCCTGGACCCTTCTGGCTTTATTACATCCACGTCGACGCGCTCGACGCCGCGATCGAGCGCATCAAGGCCAATGGCGGAAATGTTGCGCACGGGCCGACGCAAGTGCCGGGCGGGCAATGGGTCGTGCAGGCGATCGATCCGCAAGGCGGCTTCTTTGCGCTGGTCGCTTCAAAGCGCTGAGCGGCGGCGCTCGCTTATCACGGCGTTCGCCTGGTTGACGCCGGGGGCGAACGCCCTTGCCAAACATGCTGGCCGCGCGCGATCATGCGTGCGGAATGGGCGACGTCACGACGTCCAGGTCGGGGATGACGCGTTGAGTAAGGAAAGCAAGGGGCCGCTCACGGTCAGTTTCGTCAGCCAGAAGGGCGGCGTTGGCAAGTCTACGCTGGCGCGCCTGTTTGCGGTTGGAGCGGCGCATCGCGGCAAGCGCACGCTGCTTGCCGATTTCGATCTGGAGCAGTTGACCTGCGTCGAATGGAACGCCTTACGGCTGAAGAACGCCGTGGAGCCGGACATCGACGCGCGCGCTTTCAAAAGCCTCAAGAAGCTGCACAAGAGCAACGAATCGATCGAGATCGTCGTCGTCGACACGCGCGGCTTAGCCGATGAGCTGAGCCACGAAATCGCTGAGGACAGCCATGTCGTGTTCCTGCCCACGGGAACCTCCGGCGACGATCTGCGGCCGACGCTCGCGCTCGCTCGCAAGCTCGCCAAGAACGGCGCGGACGGACGATTAGTGATCGTGCTGTCGAAAGTTGGACGCTCCGAGCCGCTGCTCGCCAAGGCGATCGAGACCATCGCGGATTCCGGGTTCGAATTGCTCAGCGAGCACTGGCCGCTGCGTGACGGCTTCCAGGCCGATCTCGACATGGGCCGCGCCGGTCGCGAGGCGCGCAATTTCCACCTGCGCGAGGCGGCGCAGAAAATGGAGGAGGCGATGTTCGCCCGCCTCGCAAACGCTAAGCCGCGGTAAGGAACGCATCGCTTCGTCGAGAGTAGCCATTGCCGACAGCAGCGGACGGCTTCTAAAGTTCGCCGAAAATCCAGGACAGGGAACGCCGGAATGCTTCGCACGGTTACGACGACGCCTTACGCCGATCAGAAACCCGGCACGTCGGGATTGCGTAAGAAGGTCCCGGTCTTCCAGCAGGCGAATTACGTCGAGAACTTTGTCCAGTCGATTTTCGATTCGCTTGAAGGTTTTGAGGGAAAGACGCTCGTCGTTGGCGGTGACGGACGCTATTACAATCGCGAGGCGATCCAGAAAGTCGCCAAAATTGCGGCCGCCAACGGCTTTGGACGGATCGTCATTGGACGCAGCGGCTGGTTGTCCACGCCGGCGGTCTCCGCGCTAATTCGCTCGATCGGCGCCTATGGCGGCATCATCCTGTCGGCCAGCCACAATCCCGGCGGCCCCGAGGGCGATTTCGGCATCAAGTACAATATCGGCAACGGCGGCCCAGCGCCGGAGAAGATCACCAACGCGATCTTCGAGCGCACCAAGAGCATTAGCATCTATCGCCTGTTCGAGGCCCCCGACATCGATCTCGACAAAATCGCCGAAACCCAACTTGGCGGCGCTGTGGTCGAGATTGTCGACCCGGTCGAAAACTACGCCGCCCTGATGCGCACGCTGTTCGACTTTGACGCCATTCGCGCCCTGTTCGCCTCGGGCTTCACAATGCGCTTCGACGCGATGCACGCGATTACCGGGCCCTACGCGCACGCAATCCTGGAACGCGAATTAGGCTCTGGCGCGGGCACGGTCGTGAATGGCGAACCGTTGACCGACTTTGGCGGCCACCATCCCGATCCGAATCTGACCTACGCCAAAGAGCTCTACGACCTGCTGATGTCTTCGAAGGCGCCCGATTTCGGCGCGGCGTCAGATGGGGACGGCGACCGCAATCTCATCATCGGCCGCGGTCTCTTTGTCACGCCGTCGGATTCGCTGGCGATGCTCGCGGCCAACGCACATCTGGCTCCGGGTTACGCCAAGGGGCTCGCGGGCGTTGCGCGCTCGATGCCGACGAGCGCCGCCGCCGATCGCGTCGCCGCGAGACTCGGCATTGCTAGTTTCGAAACGCCGACGGGCTGGAAGTTCTTTGGCAATCTGCTCGACGCGGGCCTCGCGACATTGTGCGGCGAGGAAAGCTCCGGCACTGGCTCCAATCATATCCGCGAGAAGGACGGTCTCTGGGCGGTTCTGCTCTGGCTCAACATTCTCGCCAAGCGCGGCATCTCGGTCGCCGATCTCGCGCGCGAGCATTGGGCTGCGTACGGGCGCAACTACTATACGCGGCACGACTTCGACGAGGTCGACCTTACCGCTGCCAACGCCCTGATGGATGCGCTTCGCGCCAAGCTGCCAAAACTCGCCGGCCAAAAGCTCGGGGCTCTCAAAGTGGAAGCTGCCGATGATTTCGCCTACCACGATCCCGTCGACGGATCGGACACGAAGGCGCAGGGGATTCGCGTGATGTTCGAGGGCGGCTCGCGCATTGTCTACCGCCTCTCCGGCACAGGCACCGTCGGCGCGACGTTGCGCGTTTATATCGAGCGCTACGAACCGCCGAGTGGCGATCTTGGCCAGGACGCGCAGGCAGCGCTTGCCGAGTTGATCGCGCTGTCGCGCTCGTTCGCTGAGATTGAGAGCCGGACGGGTCGGCATGAGCCGAGCGTGGTCACGTAGCGGTCGCGAGACCATACCGGGGCTGGTTCCGCTACGCCCTAACGCCAGCGAACTTCGCCTTCAACGCCGCGACGACATTTTCGGGCGCGAACGGGGAAACGTCGCCGCCCATAGCGGCGATTTGGCGAACCAATGTCGCAGTGATCGGGCGCACGGGCGAAGAGGCCGGCAGGAACACGGTGCGCAATTCGGGAGCCATGGCGCCGTTCATACCCGCCATCTGCATCTCGTAGTCGAAATCCGTGGAATCCCGCAGACCCCGGATTATCAATCTCGCGCCTGCATTTCGCGCCGCCTCAATCGCTAGTCCATCGAACGCGATCGCTTCGAGTTCACAACCCTCGCGCGCCAAAGCTGCGCCCGCCGCCTCGAGTATCATCTCGAGGCGTTCATGCACCGCGAACAGCCCGGCCTTGCTGGGATTGGTGCCAACGCCAACGACCAGTTTGTCGCATAGCCCTGCCGCGTGGCTCATCACGTCGAGATGGCCATTGGTCATCGGATCAAACGATCCCGAGTAGAATGCGATGCGCTTTATAGGCATGGGTCAGCCACCGCGAACTCCCGGGGCAAGCGCTGAACGTCAGAACGGGATATCGTCGTCCATGTCGGCGTGGCCACCGCCTTGACCGCCGCCGCCGCCGCCGACCGGAGCCGGTCGACGCTCCACCGGGGACGACCGTCCAAAGCTCGGCGCGCGTTCCTCGCCGCCACCGCCCTCGCGGCCTTCGCCAGAGCGTGAGTCGAGCAGGGTCAATTCACCACGGAAGCGTTGCAGCACGATTTCCGTCGTGTATTTCTCGACGCCGGATTGATCCGTGTATTTACGCGTCTGCAACTGGCCTTCCAGATAGACCTTGGAGCCCTTCTTGCAATATTGTTCGACCACGCGGCTGATATTATCGTTGTAGACGACAATATTGTGCCACTCGGTCTTCTCGCGGCGCTCGCCTGAATTCTTGTCTTTCCAGCTTTCCGAGGTCGCAAGGGTGAAGTTCACCACCCGATCGCCGGAATTGAGTGTGCTGATCTTGGGATCTTTGCCTAGATTGCCAATCAGGATGACTTTATTGACGCTGGCCGCCATGCTGCTCTCTCCTCGATCTCACATCGACTACAACGCCCCCCTTCCGCCAGACCGTCAAGTCGCGGAAGAGGCCGAGACGGGAACGGCTACCGCCAAATCCCGATCCGTATCGCTTCAGGCGCCACCTTCGCCCTCATGAGCGAGAGAAAGAAAGCGTACGATTTCACTTGTCCACAGCCGTAGCTGAACAACTTCGTTTGGTGTCCGGCAATTTCGCACTAAATAAGGTCGAGCTCTTTCCAAGTGTTCTAGTTTTGTTCTAATCTAGCCGAAGTCGCGGTGCAAGTCTCTTTGCCCGCGATTCGCGAAAATTCCAAAGGCCGCCATGGCGAGCGTTAAATCGATAAAATCCTCCAAACCGCGCATCGCGGTGGAGAAGCTGTTCGACGGGCGGGTGATCACCGTTCGCGGCGCACGCGAACATAATCTAAAAAACGTCGATCTGACGATCCCGCGTGACAAGCTCGTCGTCTTCACCGGGCTTTCCGGCTCGGGCAAATCCTCGCTGGCCTTTGATACGATTTACGCAGAAGGGCAGCGCCGTTATGTGGAATCTCTGTCGGCCTATGCCCGACAGTTCCTCGAAATGATGCAAAAGCCGGATGTCGATCAGATCGACGGGCTCTCGCCGGCGATCGCGATCGAACAAAAGACGACTTCGAAGAACCCGCGTTCGACCGTGGGAACGGTGACCGAGATTCATGACTACATGCGCCTGCTCTGGGCGCGTGTCGGCATCCCCTACTCGCCCGCGACCGGCCTTCCTATCGAGAGCCAGACCGTGAGCC
>JAYTRP010000570.1:0-3433 GCA_043746145.1 Hyphomicrobiales bacterium
GCCTCCGTGTCTGCCGCGCGCGATCTCGGCGAGGAGCACAGGGGCTTCGCTTGCGATGTGACGAACAAGGACGCCACGCAGCGCACCGCCGAAGCCGTCCTGCGCGCTTTCGGGCAGGTCGACGTGCTGATCAACAACGCCGGCGTGAGTCAGGCCCTCAAGCTCATGGAGATCGAGGCGAACAACTATGACTTCGTGCTCGACGTAAGTCTGCGCGGCACTCTGTACTTGAGCCAGGCGTTCATTCCACATATGCGCGAACGCAAGAGCGGTTCAATTGCGTGCGCATCATCGGTCTCCGCCCAGCGCGGAGGCGGAATTTTTGGCGGACCTCATTATTCGGCGGCGAAGGCTGGCGTGTTGGGTCTGGCGAAGGCCATGGCGCGGGAGCTTGGTCCCGATGGCGTCAGAGTCAATGCCGTGACGCCGGGCCTGATTCAGACCGATATCACTGGCGACAAGCTAACCGACACGATGCGGACCGACATCATCAAAGGTATCCCGCTCGGGCGTCTCGGCGAAACGCGCGACGTAGCGGGAGCCTTCTTGTTCCTCGCGTCGGACCTTTCCGCCTACATCACCGGCGCTGTGATCGACGTGAATGGTGGAATGCTCATCCACTAGGGCGTCGCGACGCTCCCACTCTGGAATAACGGAAGCGTTCGCATGACACGCATTGCGGCCACGTCAAAGCCTGCGCAAGGCGGTCTCGACGTTGACCAGCGACGCCTGACGCCGGCTCGGTCAGCGAGGAGATTTCACTTCGGGCGAATGGCGCCTGAAGTTGTCGCCTCGCACGGCTGGCGACGACTAAGCATCGCCGCTGTCAGTTGAACTGGCCTCTCCGGACAGTGAAATAAAGCTGTTTGTCCTTGCTCGCGTCGGAGATGACCATTCAACCGACCTGAATCAGAGACGTGGTGAAGGGAGAGCAAGCTCAAACTGCGGATGCCGCGCCTGCTATTGAAATCGACCTCTCGCCGCGGATCGCCGTCATGAGCGTCGAACGCGATTAGATCCTCGAGGCCGTCGACATCGAAAAGTGAACCGCCGAGGTCATCGCGGCGGAGCAATCATGCGGCACGTTCGTCAACGTGCTCGGCGAATCGGTCGCGGTGATGAAGGTCATCAACTGGCACGCCGAACGCCTGGGTCGCAAGGTCACGCGGCCGCCACGTCGTAACCCGCGCGCGGAAAGTGCAGATGCACCACGCCGGCTCGCGGGTCGGTGCGGCGGATCACCACTTCTTCGTTGTTCGCTCCAACCAGCACACCTTCGACCGGGTCACGACCGACGTCGTCGGGCGTGACGGTGACGGTGGCGCCCGCCTTCAATCCGGTAGGATCGCCGTCCGGTCGGATATCAATAGAGACGGGCGTCGCGTCGCGCGCGATGTCGAGCGCCGACGCCGCGGAAATTTCGCTCGGATTGCCATATCCCAACGCCGCGACCCGGTCGAACCAACCGAGCAGCGGCTTGATTGGAAGCCATCGCTCGGTCTCGGCGCCGCCCCATTTGCGCAGGAACCAGACGGAGGGATAGGCGGCGAGGTCGGCCGCGCTGACGCGGTCGCCCAGAACGAACGGACGGCCGTCGGCCATCGTCGATGCGAACCAGGCGAGGTGAGCGGCCAGCTGCTGTACGTACCGTGAGAAATGCGGCTCCACGTCTTGCTTGCCGAGGACGAAGCCAAATTTGTCTCGCTCCGCCACGAACTCCGGCGCGAAGAGCGTGTCGTTGACATTGGCGATAAAACCGAGCGCCGGCATGAAGATGTAGCGTTCCGCCCACCAGGCGAGCGCCGTCGCCTGCCCTTCGTTTCCGCCGGGGAATAGAGTCGGCTCCGGGTGGAGCTGCTCGAGCTTGCGCAGGATGAGCTGCGAGTCGCAGTAGACGTCGGCGCCGATCTGCATCACCGGCGCACGCCGGTAGCCGCCCGTAAGCGCGACGAGGTCCGGCTTCGGCATCATGACCGGGGTTATGACTTGCTTATAGCTAAGCTTCTTCAGGCCGAACGCCAAGCGCACCTTTTCGGAAAAGGTCGATAGTGGGTAGTGATGAAGAATGATCTCGGACATGACGTTTCTCCAACGGGTTGAAAACCGGAGTGTGGCGCGGCTCGCCTCGGCCGCGGCGTTGTTTGCTGGCGTCGCTAACTCCGCGCCGCGACGCAGACGATCATGACCGACGTTCTCGCTATCGGGAGCTTCGACTCGAAGGTAGCGCGCGCCGGTGTGTGGCCTTCGGGGATCCAAGCGTCCCACTCGGCGTTCATCTCCTCGTAAGTCCCAATCTTGGCGAGATGCACGTGCGCTGAGACAATCTTCGTCTTGTCCGAGCCGGCTTCGGCGAGCGACAGGTCGATCGTCGCCAAAATCTCCCGCATCTGCTCGCGGACGCCGCTGCCTTTGGTCCGATCGGCGATGCAGCCGGTAAGATAAATTGCGTCGCCGTGAATGACCGCCTGCGAAAGGCGAGGTCCGACGTGTAGTCTCGTGACGCTCATTTTGAGGACTCGTTTTGGAGTTGTCGGAGGCCGCGCGAAGTCGAGGATAGGCTCCCAGAACCGCGCCAAAACTATCGCCTACTCGCGCGCCTTCTGACCGCTGAGCCTGGCGATGATCAGCGAGAGCAGAATGATGGCGCCATAGGCGGCGTCGACCCAGAAGGCGGCGATCTGCGACAGGGTCAGCATGTTCTGCAGGATCCCGAGCAAGATGACGCCAGAGAGGGCCCCGAACAGCCGACCCTCGCCGCCATTCAAGTTGATGCCGCCGATCACCGACGCGGCGAACACATAGAAGATCATGTTCTGACCCTGGCTGGTGACGACCGAGGCGATGCGCCCACTCAGCATGAGACCGGCAAGCGCGGCAAGCAGGCCGCCGATGATGAAAAGTCCGATCGACAAGCGCTCGACCGGTATGCCAGCGATGCGCGCAGCCTCGGGGTTGCCGCCGACCGCGTAGACCGCACGTCCGCTGCGGTGATAACCCATGACCACAATAAACACGAAGTAGAGAGCCGCCGCGCACCAGATCGACGCGGGAACGCCGGCCCATTGCGCCGAACCGAGGTAGACGAACGACGGCGGCAAGTCGAACAAGGTCACGCCATTGGTGATTCCGACCGTAGTTCCCCGCAACAGGATCAGCATGGCCAGCGTGCTGATGAACGCATTGAGGCGAAGCTTGACGACCAGAAGCCCGTTCACCAACCCGATCATGCCGCCGACGATGAAGATGGCCAGAATGCCTAAATATCCGTTGAGCCCGACGCCGGAGCCGCCTTGCGCGACGTCCCTGGAGATCAACCACGCGCCAACCATAGGAGCAAAGCCGACGATCGATTCGAGCGACAGATCGAATTTGCCCCCGATCAGGATCACCGACTCCGCGAGGACGAGTATCGACAGCTCCGACGATTGCTGAA
>JAYTRP010000571.1:0-3429 GCA_043746145.1 Hyphomicrobiales bacterium
CGGTCGTCCACATTCGGCTGCGGCTCCACAGAATCAGGCAAACTCCTCTGAATCACATCTGACTCATCCGATTCAACATGTTTCCGGACCGACACTTAGTCGCCGGCGCCTCACGGCGAACCGTTGAAATGTCCACTTTGGATAAAAAATTGCCTTGGACCGTTCGGAGGCGAAGCAGTCCAATCAAACGCGCATGACGTCCGATCTCGAGCGCTCCCCGCACCGCTGCCCCCGACGCCCTTGCGAAGTCTCAATCGTTGATGAGGAAATTGCCAAACTTGCCGTGGCCGTAAACCAGCGGGGTCCGCTCCGTCGTCGCGGCACGCACGATGCGGCCGATGATGAGTTCGTGATCGCCGCCGGGATAGCGCTGCTCGACCAAACATTCCAGATGAGCGACAGATCCAGCGATCAGAGGCACTGCGCCTAGTCCGGGAGCCGTTTCGATGTTCAGGAACTTATCCTTCGCCGGCTTGGCGAATTGCATGGCGACATTGCTCTGATTTTCCGCCAGAATGTTAACCGCAAAGCGAGTCGAAGCGCGAAAGATCTCCAGGCTCGGCGAGGCGAGCGCCAAGCTCCATAATATCAACGGCGGATCGAGTGAGAGCGTGTTGAACGAACTAACCGTCACGCCGGCTGCGACCGCATCCGAGCAGCGGGTCGTGATGACGGTCACCCCGGTCACGAAGCGCCGCAACGCGGAGCGGAAGATTGCCGGATCGACGGGCTCGGCTTTCTCGATCGTGGGGGCGTCGCTTGCGGACATCGCGGCTCTTTTCGCTTTCCAGACTCCCTAGAAATAGTTTGCGCAGGGCATCCTGAGAAATGATATTATCTCGACGGAGACATCAGGAAGCGTGATACCGTGCTTAACATCAGACAACTTAAGGCCTTCGTCGCGGTCTACGAAGAGCGCTCGTTCTCGAAGGCGGCGAAGCGTGCGAACGCCACCCAGTCCGGCCTTTCCATGCAAAATCAACATCTGGAAGAGCAAATCGGGTTAAATTTGTTTGATCGATCGCCCCGCGGAGTCACACCCACATTTGCAGGGCATCGCCTCTATCAGCATTCCGTCGACATTCTCAGACGCCTGGATGAAGCTGTCGCGGAGATCAAGGCGCTTTCCTCTGGGATTAGCGGCGAAATCAAAGTGGGCCTGATGCCAACGTTCACGCGAGGGGTGCTCGCTCCGGCCCTGGCGGGGTTCATCGCTGATTTCCCGAATGTCAAAGTCTCGATTATCGAAGCCTATAGCGCCGTGCTGACCGACGGCGTCTCCGGCGGCAGACTGGATTTTGCGATCGTCCCGCGCGCACCGCATCGTGACGGGCTACGCACCCGCCGGATGGGCTCGGATCGAGAATTGTTGGTTTGTCGCGCCGGCGGCCCTCTGCCGCACTTGAGCCCTGTGCGGCTCGCTGAACACCCGCCGATGAAACTCGTGTTGCCTGCCAAGGGCAATGCGCGACGGGACGCATTCGACAATTACGCGGAGTTACATGGGATAAAGTTTGCGGCGCTTCTCGATATGGACGCGATGATCGCCACGCTGGAGTTTGTCGCCAAAACCGATTTCGTGACAATTCTTCCCGAGACTATCTGCCTCAACGATATCGACGGCTCGGTGCGATCGCTACACCCGCTTATCGATCCAACTCTGATCGTGGACTTTGCCGTAATCGAACCCACCAAGACGGCCATATCGCCCCCGGCAAAGCTGTTTCTCGAGAGAATTGAGCTTCACTACGCCGGCCTGAAGGAACTCTGGGAACAAGTTCACCAACAAATGGCGCTGTCCGCCTGAACCCTCATTATCAACTCTCTTGATCGACAACATCAGAACATATCATTTCTTCTTAAGCCATCATGCCAGCTAGCTACTGCGCCTCATACTAATGGGAGCGGAAGCGCCATGAAGCTCGGGTTCTTCACAATGCCGATCCATCCGGTCGGTCGAGATTGGCGTGAAACGCTGCGCGAAGACGAGGAGGCGTTCGTGTTGGCCGACGAACTCGGCTTTTACGAGGGCTATGTCGGCGAGCATGTCACCGATCTCGCGGAGAACGTAACATCGTGCATCGTATTTCTCGCGGGGATAGCACGCCGCATCAAGACCATGCGGCTTGGCACCGGCACGGTGAACCTGCCCAACAGTCATCCAGCGAATGTCGCGGCGCAGATCGCCATGCTTGATCACATGCTCGACGGCCGGCTGAATTTTGGAATCAGTCCGGGCGGCCTGTTGTCCGACGCGGAGATTTTTGGAAACCTCGACGCTGACCGCAACGCGATGTTTCTTGAAGGCATCGACATCGTGCTCAAGCTTTGGGCCGAGAAACCGCCCTACAATATTGAAGGCAAGTTTTGGAAGCTGACGACCGCGCGAACACTTGTGGAAGAGATCGGCCAAGGCTTTGTCGCCAAACCTTTGCAAGTCCCGCATCCGCCAATTGTCGTCACTGCGGTGGCGCCGTACTCCAAGGGCGTGACGGCTGCGGCGGCGCGCGGCTGGGACCCGATTTCCGCTAACTTTCTGATGCCCAAATGGGTGGCGACCCACAAAAAGAGCTTTGAAGACGGTTGCATTGCAGGGGGGCGCGAAGTCGATTTCGCCAACTGGCGTGTCGCTAAAAGCGTGTTCGTCGCCGAGGACGAGAAGACAGCGCGTGATTACGCGCGTGGCGGTGGTAGTCCCTACGTGCACTATTTCAATTCGCTGTTCACCAAGCTCGTAAAGAACGGTCGATCCAATTTGTTTAAGGAAAATCAGGAGATGCCAGATTCAGCTCTGTCGCTCGAGCACGTCTTGGATCGGCTTGTCATTTACGGGACGCCGGATCAAGTCGCCGAGAAGGTTCTCGCGTTCCGGGAAGAAGTGGGGCCGTTCGGCACGCTGCTTTATGCCGGGCACGATTGGGTCAACCCCGAACTTGCCAAACGTTCGATGCGTCTGATGGCGCAAGAGGTGATGCCGCAGATCAACAAGCGGCTTGACGTTGATGCGGCGCCCAGGAGTGCGGCATGAGCGAGCGCTTCACGGTCAACGCAGGCGGCGCGGCGCTTTCGGTCAGGATCGACGGCAATGCCGCGCTGCCCTGGCTGATCCTCTCCAATTCGCTTGCCACCGATATGACGATGTGGGAGCCGCAGATCGAGGCGCTGTCCGCTCTACGTCGGATTGTTCGCTACGACACGCGCGGCCATGGCCAGAGCAGCGCGATAGCGGGACCTTATAGTTTCGAGCAGCTCGTCGGCGACATCGTCGCCATCACGGATCATCTGCAAATCGCATCTGCCGATATCATGGGCCTTTCGCTTGGCGGCATGACGGTGCTAGGCCTTGCGCTCGATCACCCAGATCGCGTAGATCGCGTGATCTGCTGCGCTGCGCGCGCTGAATTTCCATCGCCAGCAATCGCATCTTGG
>JAYTRP010000572.1:0-3427 GCA_043746145.1 Hyphomicrobiales bacterium
GCCAGCGCTTGCCGCGGAAGCGCGGTCGCGCCAGGATCGACAAACACCATGCTGGGCGTCGCCAGTTCGAACACGCTGACATCGGCGGCAAGCCGACGCCAGATCAGCCGCGAGTCCGACCCTTGCGCCCTATCGCACCTGCTGAAGAGAAACACGTCGCGCGCGCGATCGCTAGGCTCGGAGAGGTCGAGCACGATCCGGGCATCCCCATCCGCAAGGGCTAGCGAACGCCAGCCCGTCCACGACACCCCCTCGTCGCTAACTAGACTGTCGCCGTCCAGCTTTACCTGCGCGAACTTGTCGACCACGGCCAAAGCGACGGCGACGCCGGCGCCCCCTACCCCGGCCAAGCCGACGACCGCCTCGATTTGCGTCGCTCGCGGCGGGCACACGCCAGCCGCCTTCAACACCGTTACACCCGTGCGCAGGGGATAATTTACCAGGGCGTCGGCGGAGCGTTGCAATGCGGCATCGGCAAGCGGCGACACCGAGCGCACACGATCCGCGGCAAGGCGCGTCAGCGTGATGGTGTGGTCGCGCGGCGAGGCAAGGTCACGCATCGCTCCTGCCACCGCCTTCTCGGCGGCCGCGTCCGCGGCGGAGCGGGCGAAGGCGAGAACACCCGGCTGGTCGATGAACCGCGCGAATTCAACGGCTTCGCGATAGCGGCCGCGCGCGATGCAATAGTCCACGAACGGCCGATGATTGTCAGGATTGTCGCGCATCGGCGCGAACGACAGGCGTGTCGCGATGTCCTTGGCCACCGACCCGAGGCCGGCGAGAGCGGCAACCACGCGCTCGCGGTTGCGAGGACCGGACGCGATCACGCTTTCCATGGCGTGCTGCACATGAGCGATCCGCTCGCCCGAATAAGCGCGCAGCAGCCGCCGCTGGTCGGTGGTGGATTCCACCGCTTGCGCCGGGCCGGTCCGCCGCATGCGACGCCAGAACAGAGGCGTCGGCGCGACCTCTAGCGGCGCTCCGGCGAGCGCGGCTTTCGTCAGCAGCAGGCGATCGGCCAGCGAATCGCTCGCATCCGCGTCGAAGCCGCCGGCTGACGCGAAGGTCGCCCGCGCGATCAGGAACGCGCCGTCGCCAAGGCAGTTCTCGAATGCCGCCAGTTGAAGGTTGGCGCCGGTCGGAATCAGGCCGAGCCGACCGTCCCAATCCTCGATCGGTGCGCCCGAATGGTCGTATTCCAGCGCGGGACTGGTGACGATCGCGACGTCGAAGCGCAGTGCGGCCTCGACGAACCGGGCCACCGCGTCGTTCTTGAGCACGACGTCGCGCTCGTCGACGAACATCAGCCACGCTCCGCCGCCAATCTCGGCTGCGAGGTTGCGAGCCGCCGCGCGATCCAGCGCGGGCTCATGGCGCCAGTGCGTTTGCAGCGGTTCCGGCGTCGTCGCCGCGCCTTCGCCGTAGACGACCGTCACGATCTCGAAATTTTCGTAGGTCTGCGCGAGCAACGCCTCGACCGCCTCGGCGCTCGGCGCTTTGAGCGCTTCGTGCACTACGCACAGGCTCACGCGAGGCGAGTTCCCCAAATCTGACGGAGCCGGGTCTCGCGCTTTGGCCGCCAGGTCCAGCCAAGCCGCTCGCGAATCCTCCTGCGCGACAGCCATTCGCGCCGGGCGCACACCCTCATCGAGCGCGCGGGCGAGCGCGTCCGCGAGCGAGAGGGCGTCAGGTCCGCACAGGCAATAGGTGCGGTCGTCGGGATCTACGAGTTCGCGCGTTCCTCCACTGTCGGAGGCGAGGAAAGGTACGCCCGCGAGCAGGCATTCGGCGACCACGCACGGCGAATTCTCCGCGCGCGACGGCATGACGGCAAGCGCGCCGGGCCGCTTGAGGTAGTCGAGCGCGGCGGTCTGATCGTACTCGACAACGATCCGCGGCGATGTCGGCCAGCGCCGCGACTGCTCGATCACGTAGACGCCGGAATGAACGCCGCCGACGCGCGAAAATTTGCCCAGCAGCGTGATCTCGATCCCGCTCATGTCGCGACGCTGGCAGAGCGCCGACACCGCCGCCATGAAAGTCTCGACCCCCTTGCGCGCCTCCAGCCGTCCGAAGAAAACAATTTCGCGCACCGGGCATGGCGCGGCGGGCGCTGCGGCGACGGGACGCGCGGGTAGCACGTTCTGGATCACCTGCGTGCGGGCGGGCAGTTTCCAGCCCGCATGGCGCATCCAATCGACGAGATAGGCGCTTGGCGAAATGAGGTCGTCGGCGAGTTCGACGCTGCGACGCTCGAGGAAGTTCACCGCAATGGGGTGCAGACCCCAGTAGAGTTGCGCGTTGAGCTCCATCACCCAGGCGTTCGAGCCATGCGTCGCGACGATCATGCGCGGCGCGTCGGGAAACTCCCCCGCGCGCTTGGCGAGCAAGGAAAAATAACCCTGGCCGCCGCATTCGTTAAAAAAGACAGATTCGAAGCCGCGCCCTTTGAGATAGCCGAACACACTATAGCTGGCGGCGACATGATCCTCGTGGCCCGCGCGCAACAAGGGATGGCGCGGCACAAATTCCAGTTGCACGCCGCGCTGGCGATAATCCTCGACGAGGTCGACGATCTCCGCCCTACGCTCCTCGATGTCAACCAAAGTCGGGTCGACATAGGCCACGACGACATCATGCCCGGCTTGCGCCAACGCCAGCGCCAGCCCGGTGTTGGCGGTGCCGATGCCGCCGTTTTTGAACAGCCCGTGGAATTCCGACGTGACCAGGCAGAGGCGCCGCTTGATCTGCGCCTCGGAAGCATCGGTAAGGCCTGAGGCGTTGGGCAGGCTTGGCATCGAGGGCGGGAACTCCGGATTCGGCTCAACTATCGGGGCTCATAGCCCAAACCCGCGCCGCGCGCGACGTTGCGAAGCTCTGACGCGCCCACCCGTCCTTGCGAGGAGCGCAACGACAAAGCAATCCGGGGCCGACGCGCCCAGAAGTCTAGATTGCTTCGCTATGCTTGCAAGGACGGAGAGAGCGGCGAACGTCTCAGTCCTGGTTTTCACATGAATTCATCCGGCTTGGACGGATCTGGCGCCCGTTGCTCCGCGCTAGAGAAGACGCTACATTTCCGCCAGCCATGGAGCGCTTAGATCCTCCTAAAGTCGTACTGAGCACCTGAAGGGAAGAGGAAATGCCGGCGACTGCTGTCGAACAAATGATCCTCGAACTCATAAACAGGGCACGGCTGGATCCAGTCGCCGAGGCTGCTCGTGACGGAATCGACCTGAACGAGGGGCTACCCGCAGGCACTATTACGGGCGTCTCGAAGCAACCGCTCGCAATGAATGAGACGTTGCTGACGATCGCGCGTTCACACGATGCAGACATGATTGCACATAATTATTTCGCTCACGTCGACTCGGCCGGAAAAAGTCCATTCGATCGTATGACCGCTGCGGGCTATAACTTTTCCGACGCC
>JAYTRP010000573.1:0-3408 GCA_043746145.1 Hyphomicrobiales bacterium
GGCGGCGGTTGCGGTTGCGGCGGCCCCGGCGGGCGCTGCGGCGGCGGCGCCGGTGGAAGTGCAGACCGAGTTCACGGTCGTTTTGACCGGGGCTGGCGAAAAGAAGATCGAGGTGATCAAGGAAATCCGTGCGATCACCGCGCTTGGCCTCAAAGAAGCCAAGGACCTCGTGGAAGGCGCTCCCAAGAACGTCAAAGAGGGCATCAGCAAAGACGAGGCCGACAAGATCAAGGCGCAGCTCGAAAAGGCCGGCGCCAAGGTCGAGCTCAAGTAAGCGCGTGCGGCTATCGTCTCGAGAGCTTTGCGGGAAACGCGGACGGCCCGGGCTCGCGCCCAGGGCCGTTCGGTCGTTTTTTTTAGGGTTGCGCCCGCTCCGGCGGTTTGCAGCCTAAATACAAGGCGGCGGCGCGAATGCGCTGCCACCGACCGGCGCGGGAAGCGTCGGCCCCCGGCGGGGGCGCTGATCGCCGGAAAAGGCCCAAGCTGGCTGACGGCGAAGACGATCGAGGAGCGACATGGCGCAGACATTTACCGGCCGCAAGCGTGTTCGCAAGGTCTTTGGCCACGTCAAAGAGGTCGGCGAGATGCCGAACCTCATCGAGGTGCAGAAGGCCAGCTACGAGCAATTTCTTCAGATGCTGGCGCCAAAGGGCGGGCGGCCGACCGAAGGTTTGCAGTCGGTGTTCAAGTCGGTGTTCCCGATTTCGGATTTCGCGCAGACCGCGCAGCTTGAATTCGTCAAATACGAATATGAAGCGCCCAAATACGATGTCGACGAGTGCCGCCAGCGCGGCATGACGTATGCTGCGCCCTTGAAGGTGACGCTGCGCCTGATCGTGTTCGACGTCGATCCCGAGACTCAGGCGCGCTCCGTCAAGGACATCAAGGAGCAGGACGTCTATATGGGCGACATGCCGCTGATGACGGCGAACGGGACGTTCATCGTCAACGGCACCGAGCGCGTGATCGTCAGCCAGATGCATCGCTCGCCGGGCGTGTTCTTCGACCACGACAAGGGCAAGAGCCATTCGTCGGGCAAGCTGTTGTTCGCCGCCCGCATCATCCCCTATCGCGGCTCGTGGTTGGACATCGAGTTTGACGCCAAGGACGTGGTGCATGCGCGCATCGACCGTCGCCGCAAGATTCCGGTGACGTCGCTGTTGTTCGCGCTCGGCCTCGACGGCGAGGAGATCCTCACCCGTTTCTACAAGAAGGCGATCTATACGCGCGACAAGGAAGGATGGCGCGTGCCGTTCGACCCCGAGCGCATGAAGGGCGTCAAGCTCGTCAACGATCTCATCGACGCGGAGACCGGCGAGGTCGCCATCGAAGCGGGGCGCAAGCTGACCGCGCGCTCGGCCAAACAATATGTCGACAAGGGCCTGAAGTCGGTGCGCGCCACCGACGCGGACCTCTATACGCAATATCTGGCCGAAGACCTTTACAACGCGCAGACCGGCGAGATCTATGCGGAAGCGGGCGACGAGATCACCGAGAAATCGCTGATCGGGTTGATCGATCAGGGCTTTCATGAACTCCCCATTCTGGAAATCGACCACGTCAACGTCGGTCCCTATATCCGCAACACGTTGAAGGTCGACAAGAACACTTCGCGCGAGGACGCGCTGTTTGATATCTACCGCGTGATGCGTCCCGGCGAACCGCCGACCATCGAGACGGCGGAAAACATGTTCCAATCGCTGTTCTTCGACAGCGAGCGCTACGACCTGTCGGCGGTTGGGCGCGTGAAGATGAACATGCGCCTGGATCTCGATGCGCCCGACACGCAGCGCACTTTGCGCAAGGACGACATTCTGGCGGTGGTCAAGGCGCTGGTCGATTTGCGCGACGGTCGTGGCGAGATCGACGACATCGACCATCTGGGCAACCGGCGCGTGCGCTCGGTCGGCGAGTTAATGGAGAACCAATATCGCGTCGGCTTGCTGCGCATGGAGCGTGCGATCAAGGAGCGCATGTCTTCGGTCGAGATCGACACGATCATGCCGCAGGATCTGATCAACGCCAAACCCGCCGCCGCCGCCGTGCGCGAATTCTTCGGCTCGTCTCAGCTATCCCAGTTCATGGATCAGACCAACCCGCTGTCGGAGATCACCCACAAGCGTCGCCTCTCGGCGCTGGGGCCGGGCGGGCTTACCCGTGAAAGGGCTGGCTTCGAGGTGCGTGACGTGCATCCGACGCATTACGGGCGCATCTGCCCCATCGAGACGCCGGAAGGCCCCAACATCGGGTTGATCAACTCGTTGGCGACGTTCGCGCGCGTCAACAAATATGGCTTCATCGAATCGCCCTACCGCAAGGTGAAGGACGGGCTCGTCACGATGGACGTGCAATATCTCTCCGCGATGGAGGAGCAGAAATACGCCGTCGCGCAGGCCGATACGCCGATGGACAAGGACAGCCGGATCGTAGGCGACCTCATCGTCTGCCGTCAGGCGGGCGAAGTCGTCACCCTGCCCTCCGACCGCGTCGATTATATGGACGTGTCGCCCAAGCAATTGGTGTCGGTCGCCGCCGCGCTGATCCCGTTCCTTGAGAACGACGACGCCAACCGCGCGTTGATGGGCTCTAACATGCAGCGCCAGGCCGTGCCGCTGGTGCGTTCCGACGCGCCGCTGGTTGGCACCGGCATGGAGGCTATCGTGGCGCGCGATTCAGGCGCGGCGATCGGCGCCCGTCGCACCGGCGTGGTCGATCAGGTGGATGCAACGCGTATCGTTATCCGCGCCACTGAAGAGCTCGACCCGTCAAAGCCGGGCGTCGATATCTATCGCCTGATGAAGTTCCAGCGTTCCAACCAGTCGACCTGCATCAACCAGAAGCCTCTGGTGAAAGTAGGCGACGCGGTCAATCGCGGCGATATCATTGCTGACGGTCCCTCGACGGATCTCGGCGATCTGGCGCTCGGCCGCAACGTGCTCGTCGCGTTCATGCCGTGGAATGGCTACAACTTCGAGGACTCGATCCTGCTCTCCGAGCGGATCGTGAAGGACGACGTGTTCACCTCCATCCACATCGAAGAATTCGAAGTGATGGCGCGCGACACCAAGTTGGGTCCGGAAGAAATCACCCGCGACATCCCGAACGTTTCGGAAGAAGCGCTCAAGAATCTCGACGAAGCGGGCATCGTCTACATCGGTGCGGAAGTTCATGCCGGCGACATCCTTGTCGGCAAGATCACGCCGAAGGGCGAAAGCCCGATGACGCCGGAAGAAAAACTCCTCCGCGCCATCTTCGGCGAAAAAGCCTCCGACGTTCGCGACACCTCGCTGCGGGTGCCCCCGGGCGACGCCGGCACGGTGGTCGAGGTCCGGGTGTTCAACCGCCACGGCATCGACAAGGATGAGCGCGCGATGGCGATCGAGCGCGAGGAGATCGAGCGCCTAAAGA
>JAYTRP010000574.1:0-3387 GCA_043746145.1 Hyphomicrobiales bacterium
CACTTATCGCCCTGTCCAAAGTTCCGCGGCCAGCTCTGTAGACGGGGTTCGCTGTCCCAACTTGCCGATGCCGTCGCGCTCGCGGAATTTCGCTACACATCGATTGGAGCCGTTTGCGCGAATCTCGCACAAAGGCCCGCCAGCGTGGCGTTGGCGACCACGACATCGTGCGGGATCAAAACGTAGCGCCACGGCTTGCCGTCGGTGTTCTGCGCGTGGGCGTTGGCGTGGCCGACCCAGGTCCGGGCGGCTGTCGCTTTGGCGAGGACGATGAGGTCGTCGAGCTCGCTCCGCGCCTTGATTTCGACAATCAGCTTCTCCCTCTTCGTCTCCACGACGAAGTCCGGCTCATAACGCTCGGTGCGCTGATATTCGATTTGGAACTGCTTGCGCCCTGGCTTGAGCCAGCGCACCACATCCGGCTCGTGGTCGGAATCGATGATGACGGCAAAGCGCCGCTCCTCGTCGGACTGGAAGGACTGGAGCGGACACGAGCACCGCTTGAAGCCCTGGAACACGTGCCGCCGGGTGTCACCAACCGGAACGACGGGCGCGCGGAAGTCCCGGACGTCGGCGGGATCGGTCACCTTGAATGCGGGCGGCTCCAGCATGTGGAAGCCTTTGGTGACGCTGGCGCGGTATTCGGTCGGCGTCTCCTCGTAGTGCCGCATCATCTGGTCGAAGATGAAGCGGGCGAGCGCCTTGCCCTGCTGGATCAGCACGTCCTTGACCGCGTCGTCGTCGGGCAAATAGGACCGCAGGCGCGCGACCATCTGGCCGGCGAGCTTGTAGAGAAGGTCGGCGATCGTGTCGTAATCGACCTGCTCGAAGTCGATCAGGTGGCCGACGAGGTAATCTTCCAGCCGATCCTCACGGATCACCGCCAGCGCCCGCACGATGGTGCGGCGCGCGCCCGTGCGAAGCTGCTCGACGATGATTTCCTCGTACATGGGCTGCGGCGCGATAGTGTCGAGATCGGCGAGGTCGAAGTCGCGGAAGCTGAAATTGACCTCGCTCGTCGGCTGCACGACGAACTGCGGAATTTCGATGGTCGTCGCAGCGACGTAATTCGTGAAGTCTTTGACGATCTTCGCCACATCGGGCTTGGCGATGACTCCCTCCAGCTCGCCTTGAACCGGGCGGGTCAACGCCTCGACGCGATGCACAATCTTGGCCTGCACCTCGGGCGTCGTCAGTTGCGACAGATGGGTCAGCTCCCGCTCCATCTGCTTGATGACCTGGCTGGTGACGGCGACGATGGTCTTGGCCTCGGGTCTTGCGAACGCCGCCACGTAGGGCGCTTGCTCCTCTTCCGCCCAGCTCGCGACCGACGCGACGAAATTGTCGGCGATGCTCGGCGAGGTCAGTTCGACCGTTCCGCCACGCCAGACGTTGCCATCGCCGTCAATTTCGACCGACTTCATGACGAGAGAGCCCGGCTCCCGCGCTTTCTCGATGACTTCGTGGAAGCGGTCGTGCGCGATCACGGTCAGGGTGTCCACGGCCTCGTCGCCGGTGCGCTTGCCGTAGGGCAAACGCAGGCCGCGCCCCAGGGTCTGCTCGGTCAGAATGTCGGACGCGGATGCGCGAAGCGGGACGATGGTGTAGAGGTTGGTGACGTCCCAGCCCTCTTTCAGCTTGTTGACGTGAATGACGATTTCCGTCTTGCCGTCGTGTTCGAGCGCGACCAGCTTGGCGGTGGCGTCGTCGCTTTCCTCGCCGCGCAGCGCGGAGTCCACGCGGATCACCTTTCCCTGGTAGGCCCCGGCGAAGAACTTGTCGGACTCCACAAACCTGCGGATTTCCTCGGCGTGCGTCGTGTCCTGCGCCACGACCAGCATAAACGGCGTCACCAGCGGTTCGCCGGTGCGCTCAGCATAGTTGCGCAGCAGGAGTTTGGTGTTCTCGTGCGCCTGCACGCCGTCTTCGAGCTTGATGCGCTCAAGCTCCTCGGGGCTGACCGATCTGGCGTCGAAGTCCTTGCGCGTCGCGACCGCCGGTTCCTTGACGAAGCCGTCGTGCATCGCGTCGCCGAGGCTGTAGCGGTAGATGACATTGCGGAAATCGGCGGACCGCGCGCCCACTGTCTTCGGCGTCGCCGTCAGTTCGAGGCCCAGCATGGGCTTAAGGGCGGCGATGGCGTTGAAGCCGGCCTTGGCCCGGTAGCGATGCGCTTCATCCATCAGCAGCACGAGGTCGGGAAGCTCGGCGAGGTAGTTGTAATAGCCCTGCGAGCCGATGACGTCGTGCGGTCCCCGGATGCGCCCGACGTCGCGGTTGATCTTGTCCACGTTGAACACGTTGACGATCACGTCGGCGTCCAGCAGTTCGCCTTGACGGCGCAGGCCCCGGCCTTCGTCCCAGTTGTCGCCGGTGACGATCAGCGGCGGGTTCTGCGCGAACTCGGCGATGCCCTTGAACACGTATTTCGGCTTGCCGGGGGTAAAGTCGTCGATCAGCTTCTCGTAGATCGTGGTGTTGGGCGCGAGTACAAAGAAGTTGCGCGAGTAGGGCTTGTCCGTGTCGGGCCGGCGGGCGAGGTATAGGTAGGCGATGAACGCGCCCATGAGGCGGGTTTTGCCGACGCCGGTGGCGAGCGCGAAGCAGAGCGAAACGAAGTCGCGCTCGAACTCTTCCACGCGGCGCAGGTCGCCGTTGGCGAAGGACTGGACGGCCTCCAGCGCGGCGGGCAGGTCCGGCGCGGGCAGCGTGAGCGCGCCGACGAGTTCGGCGAGGATTTCGAGCGAGCGTTCCTGCGGCTTGCGCAGCGACATGCGGGCGCAGAGCTGGCGGATAAGTCTGTTCTGGGTCATTTGCGCTCGGCCCCCGAGGCTGGCAAACGGGCCTTGGCGGCCTCGGCTATGCGGTTGAGTTCTTCAAGGTCGTCCGGCGCGTCCTCGTGCTCCGCCGCCTTGCGTTGCTGATTGAACGCCTCGTAACGCTCAAGCGCGACGCGCTCGGCGTCCACGGCGGCGACCCTCCCCGCGCCTTTCAGCACCGGCAATTCGTTGGACGCTAGAAAGCGATCCAGGATGCCTTCCCATTCGGCGAGGCGAATGGCCTCCCGGCGACGGGCGCGCAGATCGGCGGTGTCCAGAAACATCGTCACGATCAGGTTGAGGTCGCTGATTTCCGTTTGGCCGAGATAGTTCTTGGCGGTCGCCACGTCCTGCTTGCGCACGCGCTTGGCCTTCCAGTTCGTCAGCCCCATGTTGGGCTTCGCCGCATCGGCGCGCTCGACGATCAACTCTGCCGCCGTGCAACCCGTCGTGGCGTGCAGCATCTTGTTCTGGATCGTCGCGTAGAAAGTCTGCACGCGCGGGTCCCCTGTGAGATAGTCCTGACTGAGGCTGAGGATATCGCGGACCTTGCGGTAGAAGCGCGCCT
>JAYTRP010000575.1:0-3381 GCA_043746145.1 Hyphomicrobiales bacterium
TGAGCGCTTGGTGTTTTGGATGGGGCGACAATATGGAAAAGCTTGGCGCTGCGAACGAAGAGTATGCTCGTTGGCTGTTGGATAATGCGGAAATACGGACATCTGCTCGTCGTCAATTGAAATTTGGTTTGCCAGTTCTTGTCGCAACGATGCTTGCTGCAGCGTTTGCCTTCGGAAACCCCTCACCTGCGCTGAATGAGGCGCCGAGTTCCCACCATCAGCCGCGAATTGCGCCTGTGTTCCCCACTGCCATGGTAGGTTGAGCTGCGCGGGGAATCGGATAGCTGTTGTAATATTGTAGACATAGCATTGTAATCTACGTCGAGTAGACATACCGGGTCAAATGATCGACGTTCGAAAATGACTTCAGTTTAATATTCCGGAAATCTCACCCTCACGTTGCAATGTCAATATAGCGTCACCGAACAGGGTTCGTTCCTACGGAGACATATATGTCATTCCTTAAATCAACTCACACATTTACACTTCGTGGTCGGATGCTGGCGTCAGCGGGTGTTGTGGCTGTGTTTGCCGCAGGCGCAATCGGGGCGTCGACATTTACTGTTCCGATGGCTCAGGCTGGCGCGGTGAACACGTCGGATCTGCAAAACGCGGCAGTGCCCTCCTTTGCCAATATTGTGGAGCGCGTGAAGCCCGCCGTCGTGGCCGTCAAAGTCAATATTGAAGAGGTTGCAGACAACTCGTCTGACTCGTCAGAGCAGATGGACAATGTCCCGCCCGAAATGCAACAGTTTCTTAAACGGTTCGGCGGCGAAGGATCGAGTCAAAGCCACATCCATCGCGGAATGGCCCTGGGATCTGGCTTCATTATCTCTGCTGACGGTTATGTCGTGACTAACAATCATGTCGTGCAGAATTCCAAATCGGTTTCGGTGACGCTCGACGATGGAAAGTCGCTCGATGCTAAGGTGATTGGCACGGACGCAAAAACTGATCTCGCTGTCCTGAAGATCAACCAGCCCGGCGACTATCCCTTTGTTACGCTTTCAAAACAGACTCCGCGCGTGGGGGACTGGGTTGTCGCCATTGGAAATCCGTTTGGGCTTGGCGGCACGGTCACTGCGGGTATCGTCTCGGCGGAAGGTCGCGATATTGGTTCAGGCCCCTACGATAGTTTTCTCCAGATCGACGCCCCTATCAACAAGGGAAATTCTGGCGGCCCTACCTTCAATCTTAAAGGTGAGGTTGTTGGTGTAAACACTGCGATCTTTTCGCCCTCCGGCGGAAGCGTTGGCGTGGGCTTTGCGATCCCGGCAACCACGGTGGAAAATGTGGTCGGTTCGCTTGAACATGGCGGCGTCGTCAATCGGGGTTATCTCGGCGTCCAGATCCAGCCTGTCAGTCAGGACATCGCCGACGGCCTCGGTCTGCCTACGGCGAATGGCGCCCTTATTGATGAAGCGCAGCCTAACACCCCAGCGGCGCAAGCCGGTCTGCAAGTGGGCGACGTTATTACGAAACTCGACGGCGAAATCGTGAAAGACGCCGCGGACCTCACTCGCAAGGTTGGTGCTTTAAAGCCGGGCGAACACGTGCAGATCGCCTATCTGCGTTCTGGCTCGGAAAAGTCAGCAACAGTCACGCTAGGGTCGCAGAAGACCGAGAAGACGGCTCAAGCCGCGCCTGCGGAGACAGAGAATCCGTTGAAGCTCGGCTTGCAACTGGCGCAATCTTCATCGACAGCCGAAGACCGGAAAGGTGTTGAAATCGCCAATGTCGAGCCCGATGGCCTTGGCGCCTCCAAAGGTCTTGTCGCTGGAGACGTTATCCTCGAAGTCGCTGGAAAACCGGTGACGAAGCCAAGTGAAGTGAAGGCAGACATCGCGGCAGCCAAACGTGATGGCAAGCGGTCAGTTGTCATGCTGATTCGAACGTCGGATGCGTCACGTTTCGTCGCGTTTGAATTTCCGAAGATTTGATTGTTTTAAATTCTGAAGGCGGCGGAAGATCAATTCCGCCGCCTTTCTATTTCTGGGGTTGCCTGACTCAGAGCGACGGCTCGGCGTAAATCCCGAGCATAAGTCGATTGCTTCTGCCTGCTACTTCTCCAGCGCCACCCTTCGGCATTCAGCGGGCATTTGCGCCATGGTGAGTTCCGGCTTTGACTTGCCTGCCGGCTTGGGATGAAGCGCTGCGTCGCTAAACCACCATGCGAGTGACTTGTCGCAACCATCGCCGGGCGGCGGCGGTCCTTGTCCTTCGCAACTCGCTTGGCCTTCCGGGCAATGCAAACGCACATGAAAATGGTAATTGTGACCCCACCAGGGGCGAACCTTGGTCATCCAAGCTTCGTCGTGATGACCAACGCATAGAGCTTTTTTGATAGCGGCATTGACGAAAATCAGGCTTACTTCCGGTTCCTCAGCGGCCGCTCTGATGACGCCTGCTTGTCTTTCGGACCAATGCGAGGGATCGACATCAAGTCCATTGGGCAAAACCATATCGACGGCTGACATCTCTTCTCTATCGCTGGAAGTCAGGCTCTCTGGCATAGGAGTGAGCCAGATATCGGCGTCCAAGCCAAGCTGGTGCGAAGCGTGGCCGGTGATCATGGGGCCGCCGCGGGGCTGAGAAATATCTCCTACAAGAATGCCTGGCCATATTCCCTGCTGCGCCGCCTTTTTTGAAAACCGTTCGAGAAAAGCGATCGTCTCGGGATGCCCCCAAAACCGATTTCGGGACAATCGCATGACGCGCCAAGTGTCGCCATCGACGGGAAGCGCTTTGGCGCCGATCAAGCAGCCCTTTGAGTAAAATCCGATCGAGCGCGTTTGTGCTTCTAAAGGCGTAAGCTGCCTTCCAAAAACTTGCTTTGCGGGCAAGTTCGGGTTTTCTGGATTCGCCAGCGGTGGGAGCGGCTTTGGGTCGAGCGAGCCTTTATCCTGCGCAAATAGCCCCGACGCTGCGATCGAGAATGCAACAGCCAATACAAAGGATTTAACTGCTTTTAAGGCCATAACGGCAACACGACCTTTCGAATCAGATCGACGATACTGGCGCCGAGCAGGGCACGCGACAACAAAAAGTCTTGCAGAATATTTTGCACAAGTGGGCGCGGCGTAAGTTTATTTGACCTCAATGATTTGTGACACGAACGTTTGCCCTGAAGATCTACACGACGATCCAAGGTAGGACCCAATCAGAAGCTGTTTCACTTCATAAAGCAGCGCGCCACGCTGTGAACCGCGAGATCATGGATCGAATATTCCCGAACAAATATTTTGTTTTCACGCCTGCTTTACCGAGCCCGTCGTAATGGGCAAATTGATAGCTCAAAAGCCTTTTGGTGAGACCGTCATCATCGACAAACCGTACGACGCATGTGTTGAAAGCGTGACAGGATCACAACACTTATGCGAC
>JAYTRP010000576.1:0-3374 GCA_043746145.1 Hyphomicrobiales bacterium
GAGCCGACAGTTAATCAATGAGTACCGATCCGAGCTCGATCGGCTTCGGCAGGTATCAGGCAGTCGGCGCGAAGGCGTCCTGAGCGAAGCGTTCAAAGACTTACTGAAACGTTGGGGCCGCAGTGCGGACCTGATATTCACGTCGCAGCATGAAATTATAACCCCGCGCGGTAATCGCATCTATCCCGACGGAGCATTGCTGCACGCACTGCGGGTGCCCTTTGGCTATTGGGAGGCGAAGGACGCGGACGACGATCTTGACGCTGAAATCGCAGCCAAGACCCGCAAGGGCTACCCGCGCGACAACATCATCTATTCGGACGATCACACCGCAATCTTGATCCAGGATGGGGTTGAACGATCGCGGGTGTCGATGGATGATACCGATCATCTGTATGGTCTGCTGACCAGCTTCTTCGCACATGAACGGCAGGAGGTTGCCGATTTTAACAAAGCTGTGAAGCAGTTCGCCGCAGACTTACCCTCGGTGCTTGAGGCGCTGCGTAGGATCATTGCTGATAAGCGCAGTGGATCGAAGGATTACGCCAGCGCGGAGGCGGCGTTCCTCAAGCACGCGCAGGAAGCAATCAACCCTGCGGTCAGTCAGGACGACGTGCAGGAAATGCTGATCCAGCATATTCTGACCGAAGACATCTTTGCCAAGGTGTTCGACAACCCCGATTTTCACCGCCAGAACAATGTCGCCAGCGAGCTCTACAAGTTGGAAGATAGGTTGTTTCAGCGTGGCGAGAAATCCACTCTGCTTCGCGCCCTGGCACCGTACTATTCAGGCATCGCCAGCACCGCCGCAGTCATTTCGACCCATTCGGAGAAGCAAGGCTTTCTCAAGGCGCTCTACGAGAACTTCTACAAAGTCTACAACGCGAAGGCGGCGGACCGGCTGGGGGTGGTCTATACACCCGGCGAGATCGTGCGGTTCATGATCCGCAGCGCGGACTGGCTGTGTGAGAAGCACTTCGGCAAGAACCTAGTCGATCGTGGCGTGGAAATTCTCGATCCCGCCACCGGCACCGGGACATTCATCGTCGAGCTGCTCGAAAGCTTTCGAGGCCACGGCGACAAGCTGCGGTACAAATACAAGGAGGAGCTCCACGCCAACGAGATCGCGATCCTGCCCTATTACGTCGCCAATCTGAACATCGAGGCGACTTACCAGACTATCACCGGGCAATTCGCCGAGTTTGAGAACCTGTGCCTGGTCGACACGCTAGATAACGTCGATGCGCTGGGCATACACGCCGGACACCAATTCGATCTGCTCGGCAGCCTGAGCGATGAGAATATCGAGCGGATCAAGCGCCAAAACCGCCGCAAGATCAGCGTGATTATTGGCAATCCGCCCTACAATGCCAACCAGCAGAACGAGAACGATAACAACAAGAATCGCACATACGCGCACATCGATAAGCGGATCAAGGACACCTACATTAAGGCAAGCAAGGCGCAGAAGACCAAGCTATATGATATGTATGCGCGGTTTTATCGCTGGGCTAGCGACCGGCTGGGCGACGAGGGGGTTGTGGCGTTCATTACCAATCGGAGTTTCATCGACAGCCGGACATTTGACGGGTTCCGGAAGACAATTCTGTTAGATTTCGATGAGATAGTCGTTCTCGACTTAGGCGGAGACTATAAACGTAAAGACTTTGCTGGAGGCGGTAACGTTTTCGGCATCGGCACGGGCGTCGCTATCAACTTCCTTATTCGGCGCTCTAAAAACAGCAATCCTGCGAAGCTAAGTTATGCCAGTCTTGAAGCGACCGCCGCGGATGAAAAAATCTCACATCTCAATACCCTTGCATTGGACGGCCCAGATTTTGAAATCATCAAACCCCTAGCGAATGGAGACTGGCTTTCGCCAGAGACTACGTTCGGTCCCGAAGCGCTGCCGCTTGTAGACCGAAGCACCAAAGGAAACCTCGGAGCCGCAAGATCAATCTTCGGTCTCTTTACATTAGGGGTTGTAACGAACCGCGACGATTGGGTTTATGACGTGAACGGTGGTACTCTCATGGCCAAAGTGAGCACACTAAAGGAGGTCTACGACGAGGAGGCACAACGATTTTTGAGTTCCACGAACGCTGAACGTAAGAGTTTCAAGTTCAGTGATAAAACCAAATGGACGCGTCACCTAAAGCACCTGATTACTCGCGGACACCGTTTCACCGTCGAGTCATCCCGGATTGTGCGGGCGCAATTTCGTCCATTCAGTCGAAAGTTTCTCTATTTTGACGGTGATATCAATGAGATGCAATATCGCAATCGCGAGGCCTTCGATGCCGAAATGAAAGGGAGCGCGATCTGCTTCTCGACGGGTCAACGCGGATCATTTGTTTCTCTCGCGGCAGGAATGCTCCCATCTCTGGATCTGTTTTTGCCTAATGCGTGCCAATCACTTCCCCGCTACCGCTATAGCAAATCCGGCGAGCGCATCGACAACATCACTGACTGGGGACTCAACCAGTTCACCAAGCATTACAGCAAGAAAGGCATCACCAAGGACGCGATTTTTGCCTACTGCTACGCGGTCCTCTGCGATCCGGTGTACCGCGAGAAGTACGCACTGAATCTCAAGCGCGATTTTCCCCGCATCCCCTTCTATTCCGATTTTGCACAGTGGGCGGCGTGGGGCGATGCACTGATGGCGCTGCATATCGGCTATGAGGGTGTCGATCCGTGGCCGCTCGAGCGCGTCGAGACTCCAGCCAAACGAGCCGAAGGAACGCAGCCAAAGCCTGTGCTGAAATCGCACGCCGATTTGGGCAGCGTGGTAGTCGATGCCGATACGCAGCTGACCGGCATTCCCGTCGACGCCTGGACCTACCGCCTGGGCAGTCGCTCGGCGATCGACTGGGTGCTCGATCAGCACAAGGAAAAGAAGCCGCGCGACCCGACCATTGCCGCCAAGTTCAACACTTATCGCTTTGCGGACTATAAGGAGAGCATGATCGAACTGCTCGCCAAGGTTGTGCGGGTCAGCGTTGAAACGGTGGCGATTACGGAGGCGATGAGAGGCCTGGATCGGAAGAGCTGGGTGGTTGGTTAGCGAAACGGCAAAAATTATAGGTGGGTTGAGCCAGCACTATAGGACCAGCCGGCTAAGAATGAGATTTGAAAGTACGTGGTACCCTTCAACTGCCATCAACCGCTGCAATCGTTACGGGGCGGAGCCGCCGCGCAGCGAATGGCCCATCAGGGAGCTAATTAGGGAACGCAGCGTCAATCCGTTAATAAGTGTAACGTTTTCAACGGACTGTGGCGGAGACGGAGGGATTCGAACCCTCGGTACAGATGTATCCGTACGACGGTTTAGCAAACCGTTGGTTTCAGCCACTCACCCACGTCTCCGGATC
>JAYTRP010000577.1:0-10417 GCA_043746145.1 Hyphomicrobiales bacterium
TGTCGCCAAAAAAGCGATTTGATGGATCGGAAAACATTCCGCCGTCGTAGCCGTTCACCTGCTCCCAACGCTTATCGATGAACGGGCTAAAGCGCCGCAGCGCCTTGCGCACATCCACTTGAATATCTTGAGAGCGCCCCGTCCGTAGCTTCCAAATCGACGCGATCAGGACGGCTTTCGCCGCCAGGGCGATCGCCGACGCGGGGCCGAAGCGGATGACCCTTGGGATGATGGGAGCCCTGCCGTAAAACGAGAGATCGCCACCGGTCTCCGAAGCCGCCGCGTCGACGCCATTCAGGACGGCCTTGGTTTCGCCGGCTAGATCAAATTCGCTGTCGGAAGAGCGATTGGCGAGGTTGAACTGTAGCTTCTCGGTGAAGGCGCCACAGGTTTGTGCGGACATTGGAGTTTGCTGATTTGAGGACGAGAAGGTCGAACAGTGGAGCTTCACGGGCGGCGTCGTGGTTTTTCGCAGGCGGTCGGCGATGGCGAGCGCGATCGCGCGGCGCCAACGGATCAGGGCGGCCCGATGCATGAATTGAAGGGATAGATACAAAAGCTTGGGGTCCGCGCCGCGCAAGACAATGGACCTGCTCTTCGAGCCCGGGATTCCTCGCCAGCGCCAATCAACCCCACAGCGACCTCATGCAGACGGGGTTTCCACAGATGCGAAGCGACGCGATCCACGAGCGTCACGTCGATTGTTGGGCGACCACGGCCATGGCCAAGCGCGGTGGCGGGCTCGACCCTGCCGGCGCCGCCCCCGACGACGACGACGCGATGTTTTGGGCGAGGGCTAGACTCATTTGACGGCCTGGACCTTGGCCAGCCCGTTAATCACCGCAACATCTTTGTCATCGCGGGCTTCGGCCAGATCGGCAAACGAGATCGATCCGTAGGACGCGCCCAGTTGCTCGCGCAGAAGAGCTTTGGTGGCGCTGTCGAAACTCGCCTTTCCCGCATGCTGCCAAGCCGATTCCATGGGAGGCCTGAGGCGCTCGATAAAATGGGCCAGGCCGTCGGGTCCGCCGCCGAGATGGAACGACAGGAATGGCCCTGACGTCGACCAGCGAATGCCTAAAGAGCTGGTAACGATATCATCGAGTTGATCGAGCGTGACCACGAAGGGCAAGGCGCTGAGAGACGGCGTGAAATCAATGAAGCTGCAGGCCTATGAGACGTTCTGGCACAGCCAGAATGTGGACACAAAAGAAGTGTCCGTTGCTGCCTATATGCCTGTGCCGGAGTCGCTTTCCGAAGCGATTGCTTTGCTCGATCCAGCGACTCCCATGCAGAAAAGTTGATTTCGACAATCGAGTCGGACGCCGGCGCCATCGGTCAAACGCGCTTGCTGATATCCTTGCAGTTGGCAAGCCTGATTTCGTGGCCCCTTTTGATTGTAGTTGTCTCCTGGGCGCTTTTGCTATTTTGCGGTTTCGGCGTGTTGTCGCGCCTCAATGCAACGAGCGTCGGCGCGATGGCTCTCGGCGCGTTTGCTGTCGGCAGCGCCATATTTCTGATCCTTGAATTAAATGCGCCGTTCACCGGTCTATTTCGAATCTCTCCAGAGGCTGTGGAGCAATCAATCTGAGCTGTCGATCAGGAATATACCTCCGGCCTCTCAGCGGCGCGCCCGGGCGTCACGAACGTTTTCGTCAAACCCTGACAGCGTCGTGAAATGCCGCTCTTAGCGTGTTGCCTTATGATGCGACACGACGCGGACAGCTATCGGCGGAAATTCTATCGCCTCTCGGGCGCAGGTTCGCGAGGACGCTATTCAAAGCAAGGAACCCGCAACACCGGGATTATTGGCCGCCTTGCAGGATCGCGCCTACTTGTTCGAGACGCCGCCCACACGCTCGCGCAACTTTTGAAATACGACGTAGAGCATCGGGATGATGAAAATTCCGAACACGGACGCCGCCAACATTCCCCCGAAAACAGGCGTGCCGACGGCGCGCCGGCTTGTAGCGCCGGCGCCAGCCGCAGTGACGAGCGGCAGCAGGCCCAGGATGAATGCGAAGCTGGTCATCATGACGGGCCGGAACCGCAGGCGCGCGCCGGCCGTCGCGGCATCGACAATCGACTTGCCCGCCTTTCGTTGATCAACAGCGAATTCAACGATCAGAATGCCGTTTTTGGCGGCAAGCGCAACAAGCACGACGAGGCCAATTTGGGAATAGACGTCGAAGCTGCGCCCAGCGATAACGAAGGATGCGACACCTCCCAATATGCCCACGCCGACGGAAAGGAGGACCGGAATCGGGATGTTCCAACTTTCATAGAGAGCGACGAGAAACAGATAAGCGAACAACACCGCGAGGCCGAGCACAACTGCCGTGCCCCCGGCTGCGGCCTTCTCTTGCAGCGCGGTTCCCGTCCACTCGTAGCCATAGCCAGCGGGAAGCGTCGTCAACGAGACACGCTCCATCGCGTCGAGCGCTTGGCCCGAACTGAAGCCCGGTTTCGGGGAGCCGTTGATGAGCGCGCCACGGAAACCGTTGTAACGCACCAGCAACTGCGGACCCTGCACGATATCGGGTTGCGCTAGGACGCGCACGGGCACCATGTCGCCGGCGGAATTGCGTACGTTGACGTTGAAAATGTCGTCGATTTCGTTCCGGAAAGGCGCGTCCGCCTGCACGTTGACCTGCCAGGTGCGTCCAAACACGTTGAAATTATTCGCGTAGAAGCGACCGATCGTTGATTGCAGCGCGTTGAACAGGTCCTCTATCTTGACGCCCAGCACCTGCGCCTTGTTACGGTCGATATCCAGATAGACCTGTGGCGTATCGGCGGCGAAGGTGCTGAAAACTCCGCCGAGCTCTGGCTGCTGGTTGGATGCGACCAGCATGCCCCGCAAGGTCTCGGCGATATCGGTTGGAGATTGGCCCTGATAGCCCTCCAGCACATATTGGAATCCGCCTGTGCTGCCAAGCCCGAGAATGGGCGGCAGGTTGAAGGGAAACACGACCGCCTGCTCAATCGCCGCCAGCTTGGGCCTTAACGCGGTCACGATGGCGCTAGCGCTCTGGGCGGGATCGGTGCGAACGTCATAGGGTTTGAGACGGATGACGAAAAATGCTTGGTTGGACGAGGTCAATCCGTCGATGAAATCGAATCCCACGACCGCGAGGACACCCTCCACCCCCGCGACGCCCCGGATGATCTCCTGCGCCTGCTGAACGACCGCTCCGGTCCGGTTGATCGACGCCCCTTCAGGCAATCGCATAGCGGCGAAGAGTGCTCCCTGATCTTCTTCCGGCAAGAAGCTCTGTGGCGTTTTTAGAAACAGAAATGCCGAAGCCGCTAGCACGACAATGCTGGCGATCAAACCTAATACGGCGACATGGACCAGTCGGCTGACAATCGCCGCATAGCCGTCGCGTAGGCGGTCAATTCCGCCGAGCACGTAGCGCATCGGGCCGCGGCTCTTGTGACCCCGCTTGATCAGCACCGAGCAGAGCGCGGGGCTGAGCGTGAGCGCGTTGAGCGCGGAGATCAGCATGGACACGGAAACGGCGACAGCGAATTGACGGAACAACTGCCCGCTAATGCCCGGAATTAGGGCGATCGGCACAAACACTGAGAGGAGAACGAGCGTGATGGCGATGATCGGCGCGGTGATCTCCGCCATGGCTGCCTTGGTGGCCTCGGGGACAGAGAGATCCGGTCTTTCCTCGACGATACGTTCCACGTTTTCGATTACGACGATCGCGTCATCCACCACGATCCCGATGGCGAGAACCAGCGCCAGCAGCGAAACCGTATTGGCGGTGTAGCCAAGCGCAAGCATGACCGCAAAGGAGCCGATAATTGAAACGGGAACCGCGAGCAGGGGTATCAGCGTAGTGCGAAGCTTACCCAGAAACAGGAACACGACGATGCCAACCAGAACGAACGCCTCGAGCAGCGTCCGCAGCACCTCGTCAATGGTGGCTTTGACGAACACGGTCGTGTCGAAAAAGACCGAATAGGAGAGATCGTTGGGAAAGCGCTTGGCCAGCGTTTCCATTGCGTCGTGCACCGCCTTGGTGACCACAACCGCATTGGCGCCGGGCGATTGGTAGATGCCGATCGCCGCCGCCGGCGCGCCGTTGAACTGCGAATAACGATCGGACGAGGCGGCCCCATTTCGACTCGCGCGACGTCCTTGACGCGAACGACCGAGCCGTCAGGGTTGGTCCGCAGCACGATTTGTTCGAATTGCGCCGGAGTGGTCAGCCGCCCCTGGGTCTTGATGGTGAACTGGCTGCGCTGTTGGTCGAAAACCGGCGCGGCCCCGATCCGACCGAGCGCGGCGGGCACGTTTTGCCCTTGCACCGCCGTGACGACATCGTTCGGGGTCAGTTTGAGCGCCGTGAGCTCGTTGGGATTGAGCCATACCCGCAGTGAATAATCGAGCGGGCCAAAAAGGCTGGCTTGACCGACGCCGTTGAGCCGCGACAACACGTCGATGATGTTGATGGTCGCGTAGTTGCTGAGATAGAGCTGATCGTAAGAGCCCTTCGGCGAAGAGACGACGATCACCTGCAGCAGAGCCGCGGATTTCTTGCGTATCGACAAACCCTGACGGGTCACCTCCTCGGGAAGCTGCGCCTGGGCGAGCGTCGCGCGGTTTTGCACGTTAACGGTGTCAATGTCGGGATTGGTGCCGAGCGCGAACGTGACGTTGAGCGTATAGCTGCCATCCGCGCCGCTGGTCGATTGATAATAGAGCGCGTTGTCGACGCCGTTGACTTGCTGCTCGATTGGCTGCGCGATCGTGGACTCTACGACTTCGGCGTCTGCGCCGGGATAGTTGGCCGTGAGCGTCACCTGCGGCGGTACGATGTCGGGGAATTGCGCAACCGGTATAATAAAAATAGCGAGAAGCCCCGCCAGCGTAATGACGATCGAGATGACAAAGGCGAGGCGCGGTCGATCGACGAAAATCGAGGAGATCATTTCGCATCTCCCACGCTGGCGGGAATGACTGTCGCGTCAACGATTTGTCCCGGTCGCACCTTCTGCACCCCGTCAATGATTACCGCGTCTCCGACCTGAAGGCCGGCAGTAATCGCGATATCGGTGTTGACAGCTTCGCCAGTCGTGACGCGCTTGACAACGACCTTGTGCTCCGCGTCGACGATGAGCACATAAACGCCCGCTTGGTCTAACTGTAGCGCGGCTCTGGGAATGACGAGGCGCGAAATCTGTTCGGCCTCTTTGACATCCACCGTGACGAAAGCGCCGTCCACCAGCCGCCTTTCAGGATTGGGCATGGTGGCCCTCACGAGCAGCGTATCGGTCTGCTGGTTGACCTGATTGCTGATGTAATTCCAGACGCCGGGATAATCGTACGGTTGTCGGTTGGCCAATTGAACGAAGACCTTGATGTCGATCGGGTCGCTGGCGTTCTGCCTGTGTTTGGCGGTAATGTCGGCGATCTGGCGCATGCTGACAGGAAATTCGACATAGATCGGATCGTCGCTGACTATGGTTGCGAGCACGCCGCTGCCGGGATTGACGAGATTGCCCTTTGTGTAGGTTGTGAGCCCGATGCGCCCCTCGATGGGCGACTTGATGTCGGTGTAGCTGAGGTTCTCCTGCGCAATCGCGAGGGCCGCTCTGTTTTGAAGAACGCTCGCCTTCGCGCTATCTAGATTGGATCGGTTTTGGTCCGACGTGGCTTGCGTAACCGCCTGAGTCTTGACCAATTCATTGGTGCGATTGAATTGCAGTTGCGCATTGAGTTCCTGCGCCTGTGCGGCGGCAAGATTGGCGTTCGCCTGATCGACGGCAGCCTGATACTGAGTCTTTTCGATCTGATAAAGTAGGTCGCCCGTCTTCACGCGCTGGCCTTCCGTGAAGAAGACCTTCTCAAGGAATCCTTCCACGCGCGCTCGCAACTGCACAGTATCGACGGCTTTGATTCGGCCGACGAAGTCGTTGGAGGGCGTGACCCCCTTCATGCGTGCAGCCTGCACGCCGACAGCGGGTGGAGGCGCGGGCGGCGGGGCCTGTTGCGTCTGTTGACAACTCGCCAGAAAGAGAGCGGCCAATGCGACGAAAATAATCTTTGCTGATCGCATTGAAGGCCGCCCCTTTAAGTTTGTTCAGCCCGCTTACCGCTCCGCGAACCAGCGTTGTTTTCGTGCGACACCCAATTCATGCTTTGCGGCCCTCAGACTTAATTCGCCAATATGTCGCGAAGCCTCATGTTCGTCGAGAGCCACACCGGTTAAATCGGCGCTTACGCGCCATAGGAGTAAGCGACTCGCCGGCCCAATGCTACTGGCGTGTGAGCCAGATAGCGGCGCGAAACCGCGAGCGCGCCAACCTTAGTGAAAACTATATCTGTCAAACAAGAGCAATCTCGGTGTTTCAGTTTGGACTGTCATAAGTTCCGACGGCGCAACCAAACTTCATGCCTTCCCTGGAAATCTCATAAGTGCTCACGCCGTCAAAACTGGACCCGTTCGAAATGGGGGCGGTTGCGCGGTATGACCCTAGCGGCCTTGGGTGCAGTCGTTCTTGCATCGGGTGGAACGACGAGTCAGCGCTGGCTCCTGCGGTGAACACGGCGTCATCTCCTCTCCGATAGACTTTCTCATACAGACAGGCCTGATGCCTGCGCTGACGCTACGTGGTTGCGTCGCTGAGTGAGTGCGCCGCCAGGCGCCGGGCGTCGCGCCCATTTGTTTTGAGAAAAGTTTGGTGAGATGGCTCTGGTCCGTAAACCCAACCGCGATCGCTATTTGGGACAGCGGCATGTCTGAGCTCAGCAGCATATTCCGGGCAGTCTCGACACGGCGTTGCAAAAGCCAACGATGCGGGGATTCGCTTGTCGTCGTTTTAAAGCCTCGCGCGAAATAGCCTCGGGAAAGGCGGCATTCACCGGCGAGTTCGGCAAGCGAGATCGCTTCCTCGATGCGCTCGCTCTTGAGTTCATTGGATCTGCGCTCCTGCCGCGGGGCGAGACCGCCGCAGGCGCATTCCGGCGCCCGTATTCCCCCGAAGGAGTGCGCAAAATGCGTCGTCAGCGCCAGCGCCGCATAGTTGAGAAACAAGCGGTCCGCACGTTGTGGCTGAGTGAGCGCCGGAAGAAACGTCAACCCCAGATTATGAGTGACGGGATCTATCGCGCCGCCGCGCCGGACTAGCGTTTCGATCGGTTGGCAGTTGTTCTCCTGCGCCAAATTATCGAGCTCAGCCCGCGTCACGCAGAAATGCAGGGAGTGAAAGGGTGTCGGAAAATGAAGTTCCGGGCTCTGTTCCAAGTCGAGCACGCTAACGCTTCGCTTTGGGTACGGATCGACCCGGACCGGCCGTGCATTTAGTCGAAGCTCGTGAAACGGAATGTCGCGAAGCTGCAAGCTGACGATGATCGCCTTCTCAGACGGGATCGGCGTCGACGGGCGAGAAAGTCCTGTGTCGCAGCGCAACCGCGTCACGACGAGCTGAGACTTCTGCAGTGTTTGATGAGGGATGGGATGGTTGGATCGGGCCGAAGCTGCGCGACAATTCCGGCCCCAAAGGCGCGCGTGTACAATAGCGGCGGCGACAACATGGCGGGGAAGTTGGCGACAGGACGCGCTGGTCGTGTTTTGATCATTTCCGACATGGTTCGCGTCACAAGTTGCAGCTTGGGCCGCGTCGATCGGGACGATGTCCCAAGCTATATCGTGAGATGCAACCTAAGGCGCGTAGCGTCTCCAGCGTGGGCCCCGCTAATCGCCAATTTACCAGGATTAACTTTGCACGAAAAGCTTGCTCGCCCTTTTTTCCGCACGCACTCTGATGGATCTGTGGCCGCGTGGGGATGCGATCATGAATCTGGCATCGGGGAGAGTGGCGAGCAGTTGATGGACGTGCTCCTCGAGCACTCGATCGGCCTTGGTGACGCGTTCGCGCGCGTGCATGAGTTCGAGCCAAGACTCGATAAGGAAGGTCTCCACAAAAAGCCCGCTTTCGCCAACGTCTTCGAACAGACCCCAGGCGTAGGCGCCGTCGCGCTTGCGCTCGTGACCGACTTCAGTGATAGCGCTGAGAAATTCGGCGCGATCCGTGGCGTTGACGCGGTACTGGATTGTCACCAATACCGGTCCTTGGTTGTTTTCGATCCGCTGGGCGAGGATCGGCGCGCGCCAGTGCATGGACGAGGTGAGGTCGGTGTCGGCGCCAGTTTGCAATTTCCAAGACCAAGTCAGAGGAATCGCAATCGTGATCCCGGCTGCGGCGACGAGATGGGCGACGACTAGCCCCTCGCTGCCCGCCATTTGTCCCCACACCGCGCTGCCGATTGTCGTCGCGCCGAAGATCACGCTTAGAAAGATGGCGAGCCCGCGCCCGCGCACCCAATCGGGCAAAGCGACCTGAGCCGAAACGTAGAGAACAGTCAGTACGATTGTCCAAGAAGCGCCAGCGACGATGCAGGCGGCAATGAGGATGGTGAGGTCGTGCGCGACCCCGAACAGGACAAGCGCGCCCGCCGTGGCAAGCGTGCCCAAGGCTACTGTCTGGTCGGTTCCTAATCGTCGCTTAAGGCAGTTGAGCGCAAACGAGCCGGCAATCGCGCCCGCGCCGATCGCGCCGAGCAGTACGCCGTACATTGTAGGCCCCTGCGTTGTCTGACTGCGCGCGATCAGCGGCAGCAGCGCCCAATAGGCGCTCGCGAACGGAAAAAACGCCAACGCGCGCATCAAGGTCGCGCGCATGAACTGACTGTTGGCGGCGTAACGTATTCCGTTGCGCACCGCGCTGGTGAGGCGCTCGGCAGGCAGCCCATCGAAGCTTTTCCGCGGCGGGCGCCACCAGAACAGCGCCGCGATAATGCCGAAATTGCTAATGCAGAAGACCCAGAACGGAATCGCGATGCCCAACGCCGCGATGGCGACGCCGCCGAGCGCCGGGCCAACCGCGCGGCTCAGATTGAAGCCGACGCTATTGGCGGAGATGGCTCCGCCCAAGTCTTGACGCGGCACGAGGAGGGGCGTGACGGCCTGCCAAGCCGGCGCACTCAGCGCCCCGCCGACCCCTAGGAGAAATGTCGCGATCAGCAACACAGCCGGCGAGGCGAGCCCGAATGAAACCAACAGCGCCAGAATCGCCGACACCGCGATGATCGCGACTTCGACAAGGATCAAAAGTCGCCGCGAGTCGATAACGTCGGCCAGCGCGCCGGCCGGCAGCGTAAACAAAAACAAGGGAAGGCTGACCGCCACCTGGATCATAGATACATCAAGCGGACTAGCGCTGAGGCTAGTCATTAGCCAACCCGAGGCGGTGTCGAACATCGCCGTTCCGACATTGGAAATGACGCTAGCGGTCCAGATCACCACAAAGGCCGCATGCCCGAAAGCGCCCCATCGAGAGGGCGCGGGTTCACTCAACGTCGCCTCGAGACTCGCGTCGGCGCTCATGCCAATCTCCGTGCAAGAATGTCCGCTGGCTGCGACTTTGATCGGATTTTGTAGGCCGAATGGCAATACCAAAACCGAGCCGATGTTAAAGAGAAAACACTTGGCCAGCAGACCGCCAAAAATATTTGGCGGAAATTCTCACTGTCCTCGACAGATCGGAACACTCTGCGTCTCGAACGTGATTCGAAGGCTTGGCCCAGCCCCGTTGTCTTCGTTCAACGCACGCGCTCTGGAAGTGTCGCCTGTTTCGTTTGTCGCATCACGCCGATGTCCGATCGGCAGCATGCACGAACGTACGGGGCTGCCGTCGACATGCACAATGCAAGCGCCGCATTGCGCGATGCCGCAATCGCCGTGCCTGCGTCCTTCATGTCCGGATGAGCGGCAGATCCTGCACGCCGGTGAGCCTCCCGACCGGACCTTGCCGCCTACCGGCTGCGCGTTCCACCCGAGCCGGCCGCGCGCGATAGGCCGCTGCAAGATCGAGACGCCAGCGTTGCTCAACGGCGTCGCTTGTCACGTCGCTCAGGCCGAGAAGGAGCCGCTAAAGCCAGCCGAGCTGATGGTTGACTTAGCATAAAGTGCGACGCGCGACGGAAGCGAAAACCATGCCGATATCCGAAATCGCCGACGCCGGTGTTTTGCAGATTGAATTGGGAAGTCAGGTTAAGATCGAAACGCCGACCACGGAGCCGTCTCGCGTCAACGCGCTGATGGACGTCGACGCGCTCAACACGACAGGGCTGGCGCATCAAACTGTAGTGCTCTGTAAATTTCCGCCGGGCTCTATGCCCAGCCGATCACGGTTTCTGGTATGGTCATCTTTTTGGTAAGGGCGCTTTTCGTAGCCCTAATTTCGTTTGAGCGATGTTGTCACTTCAATACACACTCGCGAGACTCGGCTACGAGGACGCGGTCTGTGCACTCCACGTCAAGGTAAAGCCTTGATCGATCGAGCCCTGAAAATCGCTTTGGGAAGCTTTGCTATCAGCATCGTCGTGCGGGCGATCAAA
>JAYTRP010000578.1:0-10417 GCA_043746145.1 Hyphomicrobiales bacterium
AGTTTGACCGCGTTTCTCGATCGTCCCAAACATGGTCTGGGTATGTTTCGCAAGGCGGGCGTCCCTCAAGGCGGAGTTTACGAAAATCTTCTGGCGGTCGAAGCCACGCGACGCTTGATAGAACAAAAGCCTGTATGGACAATTCCCGAAATGAACCGCGAGCTCGTGGAAAGCATCACCCATCCGACGGCGCTCGAGGCCATCTTGGAAATATTGAGCGCCGAGGGTCCGAAATGGAAGCGGCATTGGAGCGATAATTTTGGTCTGGGAATTGCCCATGCCAGCGCTGCCGCTGCGGCCGTCGCTGATTGGACCAAGCCGTTTAGTAAACTGGGCGCCCTGTCATGGAGTGGTGAAGAGGAGCGCTTGGCGACCAGGCTTGGTCTGGACAGCTACGTTGTCGAGTTTGAGGACGCAACGGCTCCAATAGGCCCCTTCGGTCTCAAGCTTCTCCGAGTGACTGTTCCCGCTCGCTGGGTTCGCCAAATCGATCTTCCCGTCGATGAACCCTGGCGTCCGCCATTGCTAAAATCGAACAGCCGCGAAATTACGTTCGAGGCCTGGGGCGCGAGGTTTCAATACGACTGCAAAGGGTTGAGAAACTTGGGCGCTGCAGACGGATAGAGGCTGGCGCGTTCAGGTCTCGCGAACGGCACACCATGCGGGGCGTCACGGCTCGCTCGCTGGGGGCGTCGGCAGCGACCGGTCGATCCTCGCGTGTGCGGGGGAGCCGAGCGCAAGAAGAAGGTCGTGGGTCCATCCCCGCGTGTGCGCTTGCGGCCAAGGAAAAGCGGCCGCGCGGGAAAACGGATTGCGTGGGCGATGTCGTCGAGATTGGGCGATCGATCTTCCCGGCGCAAGTGAAGCACAACCGTGATGGCGGCGTCGGCGTCATGATCTCGGTAGCGCAAATGCAGACTTTTGTAGGTTTCGGCTCCGCCTCGGCGTCCTTCGACGGCTCCTTATGTAGTCCAGTGTCGAGCGGCGCCGTCGAGGTGCGCGGTCTGAGACTCGGTGAACTGACTTCCCTCGCGATCTCGCCGCGCGGCAAATATCACTCGGTCCTGCAGGTCTTGATGCGCTTGCCGGTCCTCGCGCCGCCAACCCAGGGCATTGGCTATCAGACCAATCAGCATCGAAGCCGCGGGAAAGTCGCGCACGACGCCTAAATTATCGATGGCTTCCGATCCAAACGACAGTAGAGGACCTTCCAACCGCAGAACCAAATAGCGGGGCATCGTCAAGCCCTTCCGTCTCTCAGCGCCTGCGCCGCCCAGCGCGCAAGCGCCGGAAGCTCATTCATGTCGCCGAGAGCGGTTGCATCCGTAGAAGTCGCATTCATCACCCGGCGCGCCTCGTGTCGCCCATAGGCGCTATCGAACCGCTCGAGCTGCTCAATCATTGCCTGAATAGCGGAACCATCCGATAAACGACCGTGCCCGAGCGGGATCGGATCTCGGAAAGCCGTGGCGAGCGTGCGTGGTTGACGGGCTCCCGCTTCGGCCATCATCAGGCTGGCATAGGCGTATGGCGCCGTCGATCCCTTTTTGGCCCCAGGGGATACGGTCGCAATTAAATGGATCAGATGCTCGACAATCCGAGCAGGTAACGCCCGTTCGGTTCCATCGGCGAAAGCGGCCGTTGCGTCCACCCCTGTAAGGTTCGAGATCAGTGTGGGAACGTCAATGACCACGTAGGAGTAAAATTAGCCGGACGTGATCTCGGTGTCGAATATTCCTCCCGAACCGGTCGCGCCTTCCGCTACCGAGAGATCGTCCACCACGGTGAAGTAGTCGCCCTCGCTTTCCTCGCGATGGACTGTAAAAGCGTGCGCCACATGGATTGCAGCGTCGGTGTTGGCGGCGGGGTCGGACGTGACCATGCGTCCGAACAGGGCGGCAATCAGACCGGCGGGCAAATCGCCAGCCTGCTCCTGCATGGCGGACAAATTCTTTTTCTGCAGTTTTTTTTGCTCTTCGGCGCGCTGCCGAGCGAGCTTAGCTTCACAGCCTGCTGCAACTCTTTTTCAAAGATATGGCGAGTGCGCATAATCCTCGACAATGCCACAGCGTCGCGCTAACGCCGGGGTCGAAAATGCCGGACCCGCGCAACGGCAGGACATCGCTCAACCTCCGAAATAATTCCGATCGATTGTTCCGGTAATTGTTCACCGCAGTCTGGTTGACCTCGGTCATGCCGATACTGCCTCAGACGTGGCTTTCGCCGGCCGCAAATGAGGAAAGGCCTGATAGAACGATCCGGAAAACGCGCTTCGAGCCCGAACGATCGCGCCGCGATGACGGACAGGATCATCGAAACCTCCGAACGGGAAGCGCAAGCTCGGCCAGCTTGGCTTACGAACCGTCAACGCCGCAAATTTGCGACAGGCCCCGTTAAATTGGGCGCGATATCGTCGCCGCGCGAAAGATAGCCGACTCATTGGGCTTGTAGCATATCGCGAACTTAGCCATTCTGCGAGTACTACGACTTAGCTGGGGGCAATGTCGATAACGAGGTTCAGAAAAACAATTTGGCTGGCGATCCTCGTTTTCAGCGTTAGCGCTGTGATGTCCGGCAAAGCGTCTGCGCGTGACCTCGCCGCAATGAGCAGCGACGAGATCAAAGTGCTGCAACAGCGGCTTGCCAATGCCGGTTGCTTCCGGGGTGGTGAGGACGGGATGGCCAGCGCCGCCTTGCGAGCCGCTTTGAGCGCGTGTCCGAACCAGGAGCCGACCCTTCGGATCGAGACTGGGATGCATGTCGCGCAAATGAGCGGTATAGCCGTGGATGCGAGCTGTACGATCGCTGCGACGAGCTCAGACGACAAGACTGTTCGGCTCTGGTCGATGCCGGACGGCAAGCCGTTACGAGTTCAGCGGTTTCCGATTGATAGCGCAGCGGGCGGCAAGGTGCAGGTCGTGGCGATTTCGCCTGATGGTCAATGGGTCGCGGCGAGCCTCGACGACGCCCACCTTCAAATTGATGGTAA
Organism: Hyphomicrobiales bacterium; assembly: GCA_043746145.1. GTDB lineage: Bacteria > Pseudomonadota > Alphaproteobacteria > Rhizobiales > Beijerinckiaceae > Roseiarcus. The sequence continues at coordinate 2,990 of JAYTRP010000578.1, forward strand.
GCGCGGCGTCTACCTTTTCGATGCGTTGACGGGCGCCAGCGTACGTCGGATTGGCGCAATCGACGACGCTTTCGGCGGTTCGCTCGCGTTCTCGCCCGACGGTCGCCGTTTGGCGATCGCAGCGCATTGGGGGGGAGTTCGGGTGTTCGATGTCGCGACCGGCGCTCTGGCGATGCGCGATCAAACATTGTCACGCAGCAGCGCGTACGGCGTCGCGTACGGTTCCGATGGCGCCTTGTTTGCGGTAGGCGAGGTCGGTTGGATTACCCGATACGATCCCAGTCTGAGACGTACGGCACGGGTCAAGGCGCCGCACGCAGGGCAGGCTTTCTCGATCGCCGTCGAGCCCAACAATCAGCGGATAGCTGTCAGCTATGCGGACACGCCGATGCTTGATCTGTTCGACGCGCATGATTTGCACTGGCTGGGAACGCCAGATCTCACCGACGTTAACGGCGACTTCGCGGCCGTCGCTTGGTCGAATGACGGTCAAAGGCTAATCGCAGGCGGTAAATTTGATCGGCGCGCCGGCCAGGGCGCCGAGCCCCTGGTGCGCACCTGGACTTCGGAGGGCAAAAGGCTTCGCGATGACGTCATCCCGACCGCCGATTCCCTTGTCAATCTGAGGACTTGCGGCGAACAGATAGCCTTCTCGACCTTCGACACAGGCTTTGGCCTTCTCAAGCCCGACGGCTCGGCCGTTATTCTGCGCAAAACCAATGCCCCGATCATGGAAGGCAAAGTTGGAGACGCCCTTAAGGTCTCTTCGTCCGGAGTGCGCGTGGCTTTCGGCCTCGGATTTTCGAACCAGAACCCGGTGATTTTCGACGCTTTTGCGGGCACGTTGATCGATGCGCCGGCGAATCCGGCCGGCTTCGCCAAGCCGCGCGTCGAAGGCTTGCCGATTACCAACTGGTTCCTGACCGAGTCGCCCAAATACGCGGGCAAGCCTTTCAAGCTCGAACAATACGATATGTCGGCGTCTCTCGCGATCCGCGCCGATCTCACCGGTCTCGTGCTCGGGACACGCGGCAATATCCGTCGATTGGACGCAAGCGGGCGGCAGGTCTGGTTCGCCAATGGCCCGGGTGGCGTTTGGGGCCTGAACCTCGCCAAAGACGATCAACTGATCGTTGCTGCCTATTCAGACGGTACGATCCGCTGGCGGCGCTGGAGCGATGGCGTCGAACTGCTGGCCTTGTTCGTCGACGCGATCGATCGACGCTGGGTGGCCTGGACCCCCATCGGATATTACATGGCTTCGCCTGGCGGCGAGGATCTGATTGGTTGGCAAGTCAATCGCGGTTGGGAGCAGCAGGCGGATTTCTTCCCCGCCTCGCGTTTTCGCGATCGCTTCAATCGACCCGACATCGTCCGCCTGATCCTGGAAACGCTTGACGAAGCGACGGCGATACAGCGCGCTGATCAATCCGCGCGGCGGCATGAAGACATCACGCCGTTGAGCGCCAGATTGCCGCCCGTGATCCATATCCAGGCGCCGGCGGACCAGGGGCGCGTGTTCACCTCGCAGGTAACGCTCGGCTACGGCGTGCGCGCGCCTTCAGGGTTGATCGTAGACCGGATCGAGGTTCAGATCGATGGTCGGCCCGCGAAGTTGATCGGTCTGCCGCTGAAGCCGCCGGACGCCAATGTCGAAACGCGGGGCGTCCTCGCGATCGACATTCCGCCGCACGACGTCGAACTCGGATTGATCGCCTGGTCGGGCGACATCGCCAGTGAGGTTGCAAGGGCCAAGTTGACCTGGACAGGCCCCAAGCCGCTCTCGGAGCGGGTGCGAAAACTCCATGCGCTTGTTGTCGGCGTCAGCGACTACGCCTCTTCCGACATGGCGCTCGCTTACGCCGCGAAGGATGCTCGCGACTTTGCTGCGGCCTTGCAACGCCAGAAGGGCGGCTACTACAGCGACGTCGATGTCGAATTGCTGGTCGACCGCGAGGTGACGCGGGAGAGCCTGATCGCCGGACTGGAAGGGCTTGAGAAACAGAACCCCGGCGCGGACGACGTCAGCGTATTGTTCCTTGCCGGCCATGGCCTCACCGATGAGCGACAGACGTATTGGTTCCTGCCGTCCAACGCGAGTGAGGAAGAGGCGCGCGCCAAAGGCGTATCGCAGATCGAAATCCGCGAGACGCTGCAAGGTCTCGGCGGCAAGGTGCTCTGGTTCCTCGACACCTGCCATGCCGGCGGCGCGACGCGACCCGCACCCGTCGACGTGACCGTCCTCGTCAACAGGGTAACTTCCGCTGAAAGCGGCGGCATCGTGGCTTTTGCTTCATCGACCGGACGCGAAGTCTCAGTTGAAAGCAGTGAATGGAAGAATGGCGCCTTCACCAAGGCGATCGTCGAGGGCATCGATCTCGGCAAGGCGGATCTGTTCCACGAGGGCAAAATCACGACGTCGGAACTGGATGCTTTCGTCGAGAGGCGAGTTGGCGAACTGACGGAGCAGAAGCAGCATCCGGTGATGGGCCGACCGCCGCAGGAGCCGGATTTCGAGATCGCGCAGGTGCGCAAGTAAAGCGCGCGGCGTTGGCGATCGAACGGTTCGCGAGGCGCATAGCCTACGGCCTGCTCGTGTCGCTGGTGATGATGACCGCGTCGCCCGCCCGCAACAACGGCGCGTTCACCAAGGCGTTGGTTGACGGCGTCGAGTTGGGCACGGCGCTCGCGTTTGACCGAAACGAGATTAAGACAGTGCTGCTCGAGGCTTACCTTGAGGCTCGCGTCGGCGAACTGACCGACCACGCGCAAACTCCCGTTATGCAACTCCCGCCGCAGGTGACCGACCTCATCTTCGCTGTGGCGAAAAAGAAACCGTGAAGGTTTAGCGCTTGAATTGCGCTGGAAAGGCCGTCATTTTGAAATAACGAGGCTCGGCTGTGGACGAGGAGACGAGAGCATGCGGCGGACAGACCTCAAGGTAGGCGTTTTGCTCCTTGCGATGGGATTCTACTCAGGCCCCGCCCTCGCCGACGTTCTGATTACGGCTCGAGAATCCCGTCTGCCCGACGCCGACAAACGCGAGCGCGGACCGATGATGGGGCCGCGCGTGATGGTGTCCTGGCCCGCTCGCGGCGCCAGCGCGGTGACATCGCCGTTTCCGCTCGCGATCAAATTCGAGAGCCGTGACGGTGTGCCTGTCGACCTCAACTCGCTCGTCGTCACCTATGAAAAATCGCCCCCCGTCGATTTGACCGAACGCGTGAAGGCGTATCTGTCGCCAACCGGCATTTCGATGCCTCAGGCGGAGACGCCTCCCGGCAAACATTTCATTCATGTCGAGATTAAAGACGTCAATGGCCGGCTGGGCGGAACCGAGTTTTCGATCGACGCGGCGCCGTAGCAAAGCTCATCAAGGACAAGTCTCTCCAGCGCTCGGCGACAGAAACGCGAGCAGCGGCTGAGCACGCTCGTAGAACGAGAACAGCAATCCCGATTTCGGCGCCACTGCAACGGAACGGCTCGCCTTGATTGGAACTTCCGCCCGTGCTGCGTCGAGCAGAGCCTGACAGGCGGCCGGCGTTCTCCACAATCGCGCGGTTCCATCGGCCGAGGCGGTCAGCAGTCGAGCGCCATCGGGTGAGAAAAGCGATGAAAATACCGGCCCATCATGCCCGGCGAATGTCGCAATTCTCTCGCCGGTCGCCGCATTCCATAGACGCGCGGTCCCGTCGTCAGAGGCGGTCGCAACCCGCGTCCCGTCGAGTGAGAGCGACGCCAACCAGAGCGTGTAGTTGCCGCCGGGCTTTATAAGCGCGACCCGCGCGCCTGAGCGGGCATTCCAGACGGCGGCGGTATGATCCAGGGATACGGTGACGACGCGCGTCCCATCGTGTGAGAAAGCGGCAGACTCCACAGCGTCGGCGTGCGCCATCGGCGGCGCCGCGGATTTTCCGCTAGCGACGTCCCAGAGCCGTGCGGTCTTGTCGAAGGAAGCGGTAACGAGAAGCGCGCCATCGGCGGAAAAAGCCGCCGAGTTGAGCGCCGCGAGATAGCCTTCGAGGCGCGATCTCGGCTTCCTCGTCGCGACATCCCAAAAACCAGCGTTGACGCCTTTCGCGGCAACGAAAAGTGTACGCCCGTCGTGCGAGAAGACCGCGAGATCGACGGGTCCATTCAAACCCTCCAGCACGCCAAGATCAGCGCCCGTCGCGGCGTCCCATAGACGCGGCGGACCATCGGTGGGGCGCGTGACCAGCAACTTGTCATCGGGTGAGAACGAAGCGGAGCGATCCGCTGCGGCGCCTAGCGTGATGGTTGGCGCCAGTCGTCCGACTTGGTAGATGCGCGTCGGGGCCGTCGCCGAGGTGGTCGCGATATGGGCGCCGTTGGGTGAAAGCTCGGCCGTTACGATGTTCGTGAGCGGCGGATCAAGCGGCGCCGGCGGCCGACCTTCACGGACGTCCCATACTCGCGCATTGCCCAGTTTGGAGACAACGATCGCGCGCGCTCCGTCCGCCGAAAAGCGCGCGCTCGCCAGCGGTCCCGCTTCGTCGCGCAGGACGGCGGCGAGCGCGTCTGGCTCCAGTTTCCATAGCCTCACTGTCTCGTCGCGCGATGCGGTTGCGATGATCCTCTGCTGGGACTTGGGCGAGACGGCCAGCGCCTCGACACCACCGGCATGAGCGCCCAACGTCGCTTTCAACGCGCCCGTCTCGACCGACCACAGACGGGCGGTCCGGTCCTCGCTAGCGGTCGCGAGCACGCTCCCATCGAGCGAGAAGGCGAGTGTGTCGATAGGTCCGGAATGTCCGAGCAGAACATGCCGCGCCTCGCCCGTTTGAAGCAGCCAAATCGTCGCGGAATTATCGCTAGCTCCGGTCGCGGCGAGCTTGCCGTCGGGAGAGAACGCGATAGTTGACACGGCTCCCCGACGCCCGATCAGGGGACGGATCATCAAGCCCGTGCTCGCGTCGAAAAGTCGAACGACGCCGTCCTCCGCGCCCACGAGCACCTGCGCGCCATCGGGTGAAAATGCGGCGGCCTCGACGACCTCGTCGGATTGGCTCAAGCTACGGAGCATCGTCTGTGTCGCCGCATCCCAGAGGCGCGCCCCGCCCGGCTCCGAGACAGTCAGGATGGAAGCGCCGTCGGGCGAGAAAGCAACCATCGGCGCGCTGCCCTCGCCGCTTGGCATCTCATGTCCGATCGGCGCGCCCGTTCGCCCATCCCAGAGTTGCGCGACGCCTTCGAGGTCGCCGGTGACGAGGCGCGAACCGTCGACCGAGAAAGCTTCCGAGACGACGTCGCTGCCGTGCAGCATGGGCCGACCCACGCGATCGCCCGTCGACGAATCCCATAGTTGGGCCAGATGGTCCGCCGAGGCGGTGACGACGCGCGATCCGTCAGGCGAGAAGGATGCGGCGTAGAGTCGCTTTTGCGACGCCGGCAATGCGATGGATTTTGCTGGATCGGCGAGACGCCAGATTCGCGCGGTTCCGTTTTCATAGGCCGCCACGACCTGATCGCCGTCCGGAGAAAAGGAGATCGCGTGCGCTTCGCCGTCGCCGTCGCCAAGTTCAGCAATTTGGCGGCGATTGACATAAGCGTCGGCGAGCGCGTTCAAGCCATCGCGCAATAAGGGTCGATCGGGATGGGCTAAGTCGCCGGGCAGCGCTGCGAGCGCCAGCCGTATGCCGCTGACGGCGTCGCCTGACGCGATTGCCGCGCGCGCGTCGCGGATCACTCCTTTGGATTCCGCGATGAGCGCTCCGTCGCGCTGGTTTTGCGCAATTGCAAGCGCGCCGATCGAAGCCGCCGTCAGCGCGGCTAGGCCGACCATCACCGCGACCAAAATCGTCCAGCGCAGACCGGTCGCGCGCGCGGCCGCGTTGCTGGATAAAGCGATGAACTTGGCCTCTGGCGCGGCAAGCTCATCACCCCAACGCAGCTTGAGATCGCGCGCGGAGGAAAGATCAGGATCGCGCAACAACAGGGCGGCTTGGTGTTTCCGCGCGGCCTTGCGCCAACGTGTCTCCTGCGCCTCGACGATCGCGCGCATTTCGAGATCGCGACGGTCCGTAGCAAGTTGCTCACGCGCCCGGTCCCACCGCGTCAGAAGCGCCTCATGGGCGAGACGGAGGGTCGGCGTATTCCGCTCGTTCGATACCACGAGGAGGCGCCCCGCAAGCAAGGCGTCGACGACCGCACGAGCGGCGGTTCCCGGCGCGAAAGCGGCGAGTGGCGCCGGTCGCGCGACGGTCGCGCCCGTTACTCCAGCTGTACTGCTGAGCGCCCTGAGCACGCGCGGGACGGCGTTGCGTACAGTTTCGGGTAAATCGCTGACGATCGTCTCGGCGCGCTTGGCGATGGCGCCACGCAAGCCTCCGAGTTCATCGTAACTCGCAAAACAGAGAACGCCGCGATCCGCTTTCTCGACATCGGCAGCGTAAAGCGCATCGAGCATGAACGAAAGCAGGGGCAATACCCCGGGCTCTCCGGAGGCTTCCTCCGCCAGCACCGTGTCGAGACCCACTTCCGATGTCGGATGGGTCTCGAACGTAAGTCCGGCCGCCTGAACCGGCTTGCGGATGATCTCAGCGATTTCCAAGCGGGACGGCGAGGCGATGTCGATGCGGCCGTCGCCAGCGGACAAATTAGCAAGTTCCGGAATCGCGGATGCTTGCGGCCAAAAGTCGTCGCGCAACGTCGCGACGACCCAAACGTCGCCCGCCCGCGCGAGACCTTGCAGAAGACGCGCGAACAGGCTTCGGTCGGCTTCGACGATCTGCGCGCCGGTGAAAAGCTCCTCGAGTTGGTCAATGACGAGAATGAGTTTCGCGCGTTCGAACTCGAGCAGGCGCCCTTGCTGGCGCGCCTGAACCGTCACGACATTCAGCGCGCCGGCGAACACGAACCCTGGCGCCGCGGCGCTCGCGCGCAAATGCGCAGCTAGGTCCTGCGAGCTTTGCCCCGGAGATAGCAATTCGGGCAACGCGTTGGGATCGCGGGTCAGAGCTTCGGCGAGGCCCTGGAAAATGTCTCCGCCTCCCGCGCTCGGACGGAACAAGCCGCGGCGCAGAACCGAGAGGCCCTCGACACGCCCAGGCCTCATCAGTCGTGGCGCCAGCGCTGCTTTCACCAGCGAGGATTTGCCAGATCCGCTGGGTCCTGACACCAGTAAGAAGCCGCACCCCGCTCGCGCCCTGGCGACAAGCTGCTCGATGGCTTGAGCGGTGATTCCCTCGCGCCCGCGAAAAATATCGGCGTCGCCAAATTCATACGAGCGCAAGCCACGAAAAGGCGTGCCTTTTAGCGGGGTCGTCGGCGCTGGGCCTACGCCATCCAGAACCTTGATCTTGCGTTCAATCAGCTTGCGAAGTGCGCGCTCCAGATGCCCGTCGAACTCCTCGATCGTTCGATACGTGTCATAGCCCGCGATAAATTCGCCCCGATCGGCGAAACGGA
>JAYTRP010000579.1:0-10414 GCA_043746145.1 Hyphomicrobiales bacterium
AAGCGCTTGATGGCGCAAGACATAGTCGGACTGATGCGTGCGCTGGGCGCTGAGCGGTTCCATGTCGCTGGCCACGACCGGGGCGGCCGGGTCGCCTACAGGCTCGCGCTCGACCATCCCGGCCAAGTCGAAAAAATCGCGGTGCTCGACATTGTCCCCATCGCCGAAGTGTGGGCCGGCATGGACGCAGCGCAGGCGATGACGATCTATCATTGGATGTTCCTCGCCCAGCCCGAGCCGCTGCCGGAGACGCTCATCGGTCGCTCGCCGCTCGAATACCTCGACCACACGCTAGCGAGTTGGACAGCGACAAAGTCGCTCGCATGCTTTGGAACCGAAGCGCTCGCCGCCTATCGCGTCGCCTTCCAGGATCCCGCCCGAATTCATGCGACCTGCGAGGATTATCGCGCGGGCGCGACGATCGATCGCGCGCTTGACGACGTCGACCACGCGGCGGGACGCAAGATCGCCGCGCCGCTTCTGGCGCTGTGGGGCGCGCATGGGATTCCGGCAAAGGGAGAGAGCCCGATCGACGTCTGGCGACGCTGGGCCAGGGACGTTCGCGGCCACGCAATCGATTCCGGGCATTTCCTTCCCGAGGAAGCGCCAGAAGCCACCGTCGCAGCGCTGCTGGGTTTCTTTTAGAGGAGAGCGACGGTTTTGAGGGCTTACGTCAGAGCGGCCGCCCGATGAGCGATATTCCAATCGGCGTCGTCACCATTTCCGACCGCGCCTCGGCCGGCGTTTACGAGGACAAGGGCGGCCCGGGCATAGAGGCGGCGCTGAGCGCGATTCTGGTGAACGGCTGGAGGCCTGTGCGGCGCGTAATCCCCGACGAGCGCTCTGTAATCGAGGCGACGCTCCGGGAACTTGCCGACACCGAACTTTGCTCGCTGATCCTGACCACCGGCGGTACGGGGCCGAGCCCGCGCGACGTGACGCCCGAGGCGACCGAAGCGGTCTGCGAGCGCATGATGCCGGGCTTTGGCGAGTTGATGCGCACGAAAAGCCTGCTCGAAGTTCCGACCGCCATTCTCTCGCGCCAGACCGCGGGCCTTCGCGGTCGCAGCCTGATCGTCAACCTGCCGGGCAAACCGTCGGCGATCCGCACCTGCCTCGACGCGGTATTCCCCGCAATCCCCTATTGTCTCGACCTGATCGGCGGCGACCGGCTTGAGACCGACCCCGCAATATGCAAGGCGTTTCGGCCCAAGAGTTGAGGTGAACTCGCGCTCTTGGCTACTTAAGAAAAAATAATCGTGCGGCGGTCGCCCGAGCCTTGGCGGCGACGGCCCGTCGAGGCATGATGACCCAAGCCAAACAGGAAACGCCGCCATGATTCACGAATTGCGCATCTATCGCGCTTTGCCCGGCCGCATGCCGAGCCTTCTGTTGCGCTTCCAGAACCACACGCTGCGTATCTGGGAGCGGTTTGGCATTCGCCAGGCGGGTTTCTGGACCACGCTGATTGGTGATTCAAACAACGAACTCACCTATTTGCTCGCCTGGGAGTCACTGGCCGAGCGCGAGCAGAAGTGGAATGCGTTTCAGACCGACCCGGAATGGGTCACGGCGCGTGCGGAATCGGAAAAGGATGGCCCTATTCTCACCAACGTCCACAGCCAGATTCTCATTCCCACTGCGTTCTCGTCGGTGAAGTAATTCTCTGCCCGTTCGCGCGCCGGCGTAAGCGCGTTGACCGGCGCTTAAGCCACCGCCGCCGCTGAGATCATCATTGCACGCGGTCCCGGCGGGGCTTTGGGAATGGTCACCAGCACGACGGTGCCTTCGCCAAAGCGCGAGGTGATCCTGAGAACGCCGCCGTGTAGCTCAACCAGCGAATTGGCGATCGCCAACCCAAGGCCTGAGCCTTTCATGCCGTTGGCGAACTTCTTTCCCGCCTGTTCGAACGGTCGTCCCAGCCGAGCCAGATCGTCGCTGGCGATTCCCGGCCCGTCGTCCTCGACATAGAAGTAGATCTGGTCCTTGAACGTTTGCGCGCCGATCGAGACGCTGCCCTGTTCCGGCGCGAATTTGACGGCGTTTTGCATCAACGTCACCAGGATGCGTTCAATCGCGCTCTGGTCGGCGTGCAGCGTTTCCTTGGCGTCGACCTTGGCTTCAATCCGCATGCTTTTCGCGAAAGCCGCGGGCCTCACGCTATCAATCGCTTTCGCCACCACGTCCGCCACCGAGAACTTCCCGTAGGTGAGCCGGATGCGGCCCGACTCCAGGTTCGACATGTCGAGCACGTCGCTGAACATGCTGAGCAGATAGCGCCCGCTGGCGTTAATATGGGTTGCGTATTGCAGATATTTTTCGGTCCCGACCGGGCCAAAAGTCTGGCTCTCCATGATCTCGGAAAAACCGATGATCGCATTGAGCGGCGTTCGTAGTTCGTGGCTCATATTGGAGAGGAATTCGGCCTTGGCGCGATTGGCCGTCTCGGCTTTCGCTTTTTCCTCGTGATAGCCGCGCGCCAGTTCCGCCATTTGTTGCGCCTGGGCTTCGAGCGAGCGACGCGACTGATTGAGCTGCGCGACGGTCGCCAGCAGCAGCCGCTCCGATTTCTCGAGTTGCTCCTCATGCTGCTTGAGCGCGGTGATGTCGGTGCCTACCGAAACAAACCCGCCGTCTCGCGTACGTCGTTCGTTGACTTGCAACCAACGACCGTCGACAAGCTGCGCCTGATAGGTGCGCGAGCGGCGATCCAGCGGGGCGGCCGCGCCGGATTCGAGAGAGAGTTCGCTGGAGATGGTTGGCGTGGAGCCAAGCTTCGACAGTTTGGAATAGGAGACGCCCGGCCGCGCCTCGTCGGGGGAGAGATTGTGCAGGCGTTGGTATTTGGAATTGCATAGGACGAGTTGATTGCTCGCGTCCCACAACACGAACGCTTCAGAAGTCGCTTCGATCGCCTCGCGAAGGCGTTGGTCGGCGGTGGCGAAAATTTCGGCCTCGCGCTTGCGGTCGGTCACGTCGATCACGATGCCGACGAGGCGTGTCTCGTCAGGCGAGGCGCCCGCCATGATCTCCGCGCGTTTGTGCAACCAGACCCATTCATCCTGGGCGCTGCGCATGCGGAATTCAAATTCTAGGGCGCCGCTGCCGGAGGCGAGCGCTTCGGCCGCCATGTCGCGTAGCGACTGGTCCTCGGGGTGCAATCTGGCCTGCAGTTCCTCGACTGCAAGCGTCGCGCCGACGATCGGCATTCCCAGCAGTTCAAACATCGAGCTCGACCAGGTGACCCGGCCGCTTGAGAGCTCCCAGCTCCAAAGACCACAACGTCCGCGGCTCAACGCGAGCTCCAATTGCGCGCCGCGCCGGGCTTCATGCTCCGATCTCTCTCTCGAACGCGCGGTTTCGAGCCAGAAAGCGCTGGCGCTGCCGAGCAGGATCAAGCCGGCGGCCGCGAGCAGGGCGGTCAGAATGCGTGCGCTGTCGCGCCAACCAGCGAGCAGTTCGCGCTCGGTCGCGATGACGGCGACATGGCCGGCATGCGAGGGGAGGCTGCTGACCGAGGCGTAGGTCACCGCTCCGTTCGCCGAGTCGATCTCGATCGCGCCCGCTCGCTCGGCGAGAATCATTAACGGCGAATCCGGACCCACTGCTTCGGCGAGCGTCAGGGGCCGTTGTCCGCGCTCTGGCTCGATGGCGCGCACGAACCCTGCCGTGTCGGCGAACAACGCAGTTGCGCGCGTGCCGGCGGGATCGCGGCTCATCGACGTTCGCAGCAATTCCTGGAGGTCGGCGGTCGGCGACGCGGCGCGCTCTGCGCCGATCAACCGCGCGAGCTCGGCGCTTTGCATCTCCAGGCCGCGCATCGCGACTTGGAGCGCACGAGTGCGCGCCCGCTCGAGGTGCCAACTTGAGACTAGAACCAGCAGCGCAAAAAGAAGTCCCGCCGCGAGCGGTCCGGCCAAGACCGTGCCATTGCGAAGGACCGAGCAAGTTCTGGCGACAGTATTCCCGACCCGCGATCGTGCGAGAGTCGGGACGCGCCTCTTTGCCCGCGCATCGCTGTGATACGTGTCTCCTGCTGCCGCGCGTGTGCGCGTCATTCCAGGCTCCCCAAAATTTAAACTAATGATCTCGGGGTAACCGCCACCCGTCCCGAATCAAGGCCATAAGAATCCTTGGGCGAATCTTTGTCCAGGGATTAATGCGAGGTCCGGAATTTGAACGCAGTGACTAAATTTTTCCAAAGTTTAGCAATAATCTTACCAAATTGTTTTTAGGCAAGCTTTCGGGCTGCGCTCGTCGTCGTGCTCAAGCCAAACTTCGCGTTACAATATCGCGCACGTCCGCCGAGAGCGTCGGCTCGGCGGCGATGCGCTCCAAAGCCGATTGCGCTTTCTCCCGTCGCCCGATTTCGAGCGCACGCCAGGACCGCATCGCGGTCAACAGTCGCGCTGCGATTTGCGGATTGGACGGATCGAGCGCCAACACCATGTCGGCGAGAAAGCCGTATCCGGAGCCGTCGGCCCGGTTAAACTGGGTGTGATTGGCGCTGAACCCGCCAACTAGCGAGCGGACGCGGTTGGGATTGGCGAAAGAGAATGCGTGGTGCCCCATCAAGGCGCGCACCCGGTCGAGCGTCCCTTTCTCGGCGATCATCGCTTGCAGCGCGAACCATTTGTCGAGGATCAGCGGCTCGGCTGCATAGACGCGGCCGAAATTTTCGAGCGCATGTTCGCGCGCGCTCCCCGGCAGTGTCGAGATCGCCGCCAGCGCGCCGAATTTCTCGGTCATGTTGGTCGCATGGGCATATTGCTTTTGCGCGAGGTCGCCCCCGTCTGTCGCACTCCCTGCGACGATCATCGCCAGCGCGCCGTTGCGCAGCGCGCGTCGACCCGCGCTGGAGGCGTCGGGACTGAACGGACCGCTGCTGGCCATACGGGCGTGGAGATCAGTGAAGACGTGCGAGTGCTTGCGACCGAGCGACCCGCGTAGCGTCTCGCGAGCGACGCGGATCGCGTCGGGGTCGACATCGCGGCCGATCTCGCGCGCCAGATCCGCCTCGCCGGGCAGGGTCAGCGCGAGGGCTGCAAAGGCCGGATCGATTGCGCCCGTGAGTGCGTCGCCAATCACGGCGCCATACGCGGCGATGAAGGCCGCATCCGGTTCCGGCGCTTGGCCGGCGCGAATTGATGCGACTGAGCGCACCAGCAATCGCGAGGCCAGCGTCTGAAGCGACTGCCAGCGGTTGAAGGGGTCGCTATCGCGCTCGAGCAGTGCGATCAGGTCGGTTTCGGTAAGATCATCCTCGACCCGGACGGGCGCGGAGAAGCCGCGCAGCAGCGATAGTGCGGGCCGGCGTGTCGCATTGTGGAAGGTGATATCGCGATGCGCCGCCGCGAGCGTAAACACGCCCGCTTTTAATTCCTCCGCGCTCGCGTCCGTCGCTGCCAGCGGCAGGTCGCCATATTCGCGATCGACCAATCCGAGCTTGATGGGGATCAGGGTCGGCAGTTTCTCGGTCTGGCCCGGCGTCGGCGCTAGGCTCTGCGTGAAAGAGACCTTGAAGGTCTTCGCCGCCTCATCGAAGGCCGTGGCGACGCGCAGCACGGGCGTGCCTGCTTGCGAGTACCAGCGCTTGAAGACAGTGAGGTCGCGGCCGGAGCTTTCGGCAAAACAGGCGAGGAAATCCTCGATTGTCGCCGCTGTTCCATCGAAGCGATCGAAGTACAAGTCCATCCCCGCCCGGAACGCCTCGGCGCCGATCCAGGTCTTCAACATCCGGATCACCTCGGCGCCCTTCTGATAGACCGTCGCCGTGTAGAAGTTGTTGATCTCCGAATAGACCTCGGGCCGCACATTATGGGCGAGCGGGCCGGCGTCTTCGGGGAATTGCGAGGCCTTGAGGCCCCTGACATCGGCGATCCGCTTGACCGGCGCCGAGCGCTCGTCGGCCGTGAAATCTTGATCGCGGAAGACGGTGAGCCCTTCCTTCAGGCACAGTTGAAACCAGTCGCGGCAGGTGATCCGGTTTCCGGTCCAGTTATGGAAATATTCGTGCGCGATCACGCTCTCGATGCCCGCGTAATCGTCGTCGGTCGCGGTCTGCGCCGACGCCAGTACGTATTTGTCATTGAAGACGTTGAGGCCCTTGTTCTCCATCGCCCCCATGTTGAAGTCGGAGACGGCGACGATGTTGAAAACCTCGAGATCATATTCGCGGCCATAGACCCGCTCGTCCCATTTCATCGATCGCTTGAGCGAGTCCATCGCATAGGCGGCGCGGGTTTCCCGCCCAGGCTCGGTGTAGATGGCGAGATCGACCTTGCGACCCGAGGCGGTGATGAAGGTGTCTTTGAAGCTGCTGAGATCGCCGGCGACTAGGGCGAACAGGTAGGACGGTTTCTTGAACGGATCGACCCAGATCGCAAAATGCCGGTCCGGCCCCGCCTCGCCGGTCTCAGTCAGATTGCCATTGGAGAGCAATACCGGCGCCTCGCGCTTGTCCGCTTCGACGCGCACGCGATAGGTCGACAGCACGTCCGGACGGTCTAGGAAATAAGTGATGCGCCGAAAGCCTTCCGCCTCGCATTGCGTGCAATAGGCCGAGCCGGAGCGGTAAAGTCCCATCAGCTTGGTGTTGGCGGCAGGGGCTAGGCGCGTCTCGATCGTCAGCGTGAAGGTCCCGCGCGGCGGGTTTGGCACGACGAGTTCGCTGGGGCTCACGGAAAACGCGTCGAGAGGCAGAGCCGTATCGTCGATATGCAGCGAGCCGAGGTTAAGTTCATCGCCGACCAGCGAGAGCGCAGCGCCAGCGCGGCCCGCGGGGTTCGGTCGTATCGTGAGGCGCGTCGTCACCCGCGTGTCTTGGCGATCGAGCGAAATGTCCATGTCGACGGCGTCGATCAGGAAATCGGGGGCGCTATAATCCTGCAGGCGGATAGGTTGTCCCACGGTCGTGCGCATTGAGCGGCCTTTCGATTTTTCAGGTTTTTTCGAGCGCACATTACGAAGCGCGGCGGTCGGGGGTTGGGCTGATCGCAAGGTTGCGACGAAGCAACGCCTTTTGCAAGGCCGCCGAAGGACGCACGCCGCTGGTGAACAAGGCAACCGAAATGTCGTCGCGCCGCGCCCCCTTTGAGGGCCCGAGCAAGGCGACGACGCGCCGCGCGATCGCCGGGGCAGGATCGACGAACGCAACAGGCCAGGGCGCGAGCGCCTCGAACAGATCGCTCAGCAGCGGGAAATGCGTGCAGGCGAGCACGATCTGATCGGTGCGTCGGCCTTCGCGTTCGATAAAGCAGGGCGCGAGTTCGCGAGCGACTTCGCGCTCGTCGATCGGCTCGCCGCGTAAGCGCCGTTCGGCGAGCCCCGCCAGAATGGGCGATCCCACCAGCTCGACCTCGCAATCGCCTGCGAAATCGCGCACTAACGCGCGGGTGTAATCGCGAGCGACCGTGCCGGGCGTCGCCAGCACGGAGATCAGCTTCGAGCGCGAGGCGAGCGCCGCCGGCTTCACCGCGGGCACCGTGCCGACGAACTTCAACTCGGGGAAGCGCGCCCGCAGCGGCGGCAGCACTAGCGTCGAGGCGGTATTGCAGGCGATCACCACGAGATCGGGCGAAAAGTCAGCGACGAGCTCAAGCATTAGCGTCAGCACGCGCGCGACGAGCGCGGTCTCGCTGAGCGCGCCATAGGGGAAGTAAGCATCGTCGGCGACATAGAAAATCTCGGCGTCGGGACGTGACTCAGCGACCGGCGCGAGTACGGTGAGGCCGCCGAGACCGGAATCGAAAACCAGAATACGTGAACTCATGCGCCGCAGAATACCGCGACCAGTGAATTTCGCATCCTTTTTGCGACCTCGGCCGCGCCGAGCGTTTCGCCAGCCTGCGCCGGGCCGATCGGCAACAGATCTCCAAGCGTCGTGGATGCAGCAAGCGCGTGTGGCGCGGACAGCGCGACGCCGCCGCGATGCGCAAGCGATCCCTTCAGCGGCGAAACGATTCCCGCAAGCCCGCCGCGACGGTCGAGCACCGGAGCGCCACGCGCGCTCGCATCCAAGCTTGCCAGAATGTGCGCGGACGCGAGCGCCTGCGCGTCGGCGACCACCAACACGGCTTTGCCCGCGCCAGCCGGCGCGAAACTCAGCACCATGAGATCGCCGCCGCCCTCGCTCGCCGACAGCGTCGGCGCAGCGCCGGCGAAATCACCATCGAGCCGCGAGAGGCCCTCCGGCGCGCCCGGCGTAAACTTGGCCGGCTTGCCGCCAATCAGCGGTTCGGCGCAATCCGCCGGGCTAAGGAACGTGACCGCTTGACCTTTGCCGATAACCAGCGCGGTCGCGGCGAGCTTAGGCGATGTCGGCGCCGTCGGCGTTACGGCGATCAGAGGCTTGGCGGCGATCAAAGGCTTGGCGGCGATCAGAGGCTTGGCGGCAATTGGCAGCGGCGTGGTCGGGAACGGTTCAAACGCATTGGCGATCGCCAGCGCGAGCGGGTCCAGCGCTTTCGCGCGCTCGATCGGGTAGGCGAAGGTAAACCCGCGCGCGATGCTCGGGTCAGCCGCGTCGGCGGGCGCTTTTGCAACCCGGCGGTAGAACTTGCGGCCGCCTTCCTCGCCAGCGACAACGAAGAACAAATCCAGCTTGGTCGCCTTGTAGGTAACTTTGCGCCCGGGGACGTCGGCGAGCGCGCGCTTGTAGAGATCGGCAAGCGAACCGGACTGCTGGACGAGGTCCAGCGACACCGTCGCGTCCTTATTAGATAGTCGCGCGGCGCCCGGGCTCTGATCGCGCTTGTCGAGCAGTTTCATCGGCGCGCCAATCCTGACGCCGCTCGAAATATCGTCGAACATTTGAAAGCCGACCGCCGCCTTGGCTTTGCGCGCAGCTTCTTTGAGATCGCCGACTTGTTTCGTCGTCACCACCCCGTCCGCTGGCGCGTCGACGGATCGTTGATAGGCGGTGAGTGAATCGACGCTGCGCTTGCCAAACGACCCGTCGACCGTTCCATTATAGAAACCGAGCCAGCCGAGCGCCTCCTGCACCGCTTTGCGGTTCTCGTCGGGCAGCGCAAGAAACGCGGCCTTTGCGGCGTCTTGCGAGCCAAGCGTCTTTGTAGCAGCGGGCGGCTTCGTAGCGGCCGGAGCGTCGGGGGTAATTTGCCCCGCCAAAGCGGGCGTGACGAGGCATCCCAGCGCAAAGATGAAAGCTATACGGCGATTTGTCAAAGAGGCCTCCCAAACACCCGCCGCGGCGTGCTAGACGACCCGTCATCGGGACGCCCTAGGTCGAGTGATAGATCAACCAGCGCGTGACGGCGACATCGAAGGACGAAACATGGCGAAAATACTCCAGCGAGCCTTCGTTTTGATCTTCGTGCTGTTTTTGGCGCCTGTCGCGCTACATGCGGAGCCAAAGCCTTTCGCACGCGAAGACATGGCGAGCGATGTCATTCGTCTGATTGAGACGGTTCGTAAGGAAACAACCTCGATCGGCGCCAAGATCAAGGGACAGACCGCAGAACAATTGCGCAAGGACGCGGCGGCCGAAGTCACCGCGACGCATTTCAAAGAAGCCGGTGTTTGGCTCAGTGCGGCTGTTTCCGCCAATCCCAAAGATTACGCCTCATGGCTCGCGCTGGCGCGCATGGGCGCTGCAGCCGACGATGCCCAAGCCGACAATCGCTATGAGATGGTGACGCGCTCAACGACTGCAGCCTATGCCGCTTTTGAGCGCGCGAGCGGTCCGCCGCAACAGGCGGAAGCGCTCGCAATCCTAGGTAATCTTTCCGCGCGGCATGAGGCTTGGCGGGTCGCGATCGACGCCTATCGCGCCGGCCTGGATCGCAAGGACGACGAGGACATCCGCAAGGTTTACGACGACCTGCGTGAGAAGCACGGCTTCCGCATCACCGACTACAAGGTTGACAACGAATCCTCGTCGCCGCGCGTGTGCTTCACCTTTTCAGACCCGCTCGCGCGCAAGACCGATTTCACGCCTTACGTCGCGGTCGCGGGCGCGTCCAACGCAGCCATTTCCAATGAAGACCAGCAGATTTGCGTCGAGGGCCTGAAACATGGCGAGCGTTACGCCATTGTCATTCGCCAGGGTTTGCCTTCAACTGTCGGCGAGAGCCTGCTGAAGAATGCCGATTATGAGATCTATGTGCGCGATCGTTCGCCGCAAGCGCATTTTACCGGTAAGGCCTATGTGCTGCCGCGTCTCGGGCAGATGGGCGCGCCGCTGACGACCGTCAACACCGCAAAGGTGGCCGTCGACGTCTATCGCGTCGGCGATCGCAATCTGATGAGCGAAGTCGCGCGTGACGATTTCCTGAAACCAATCTCCAGTTCACGCGCGAGCGAAATCGAATCGCAGGAGGGCGCGAAAGTCTGGACCGGGTCGATGGACGTCGCCTCCCAACTAAACAAAGATGTTGTCACAGACTTTCCGCTC
>JAYTRP010000580.1:0-10394 GCA_043746145.1 Hyphomicrobiales bacterium
TGAAAACTCGGGGTATAGCGCAGCCTGGTAGCGCGGAAGTTTTGGGTACTTCAGGTCGGAGGTTCAAATCCTCCTGCCCCGACCAAATTGATGATCGCAAAGGCGAAGGCGGCATGACGGCGCGAATCTATCTTCCTGCCCATACAGCAACGCAATCCGGGCAGGGCAAAGACCGCTGGCGGCTCGACTATGAACCAGAGACGGCGCGGCAGATCGATCCCTTAATGGGCTGGACTAGTTCCGCAGACATGCGGGCCCAGGTGAAGTTGAGCTTCGACACCAAAGAGAAGGCGATCGCCTACGCAACGCGTAACGGCATCCCCTATCGCGTGGAGGACCCGAAGCCAGTAGCGCGTAAGGTGATGTCCTACTCCGACAACTTCAAGTATAATCGTCTCGCGCCCTGGTCGCACTGAGGCGCCTCCGGCTCCGTAGCTCAGCTGGATAGAGCAGCCGCCTTCTAAGCGGCAGGTCGCAGGTTCGAGCCCTGCCGGAGTCGCCAGCCTTCACTGGTCAACTCGGCGTTGCCTGTAAGGCAAAAATTTCATTAATTGTGACGACGTGATCAGGGTCAATGGCCATCTTGGCCGTGAAGCCATCGCGCCATGCCGCCTTTGCTTCGAGGAGGAACGCCGCCTCGCCTCGATCTAACGAGCACGCCGCGTCGACCGCGAGCACACGCGCTGCCGCCGCCGCGAGCAGAAGCTGGGCGCGGGCGTGACAAATTGTGCCAATCCATTGCCCATCGAGGCCCAGCAACGCGCGTGCGCCAACATCGGCGCCGAGCGCCTCCGCTTCAAACGCGAGGCCTGTGAGCCGTCGGCTGCATCCCACGTAACTTGCCAGCCCGAACACAGCCTTGGCGCTTTCCGTCGCCACGGCCAATATCTTGGTGGCGCCATCCTGAATCCCGAAGCTGGCCTCGCGAACGACTATCTTAGCGGCAAGGCGCTGCACGTCGGCGCCGCACGAAGCGCTTGGCGAGAGCACGCCATCGGGCGACCCTGCCATGATTGCGTCGAGATCGGTCTCAACCTCAGGGTCGTCGAGTCGGCCCACGCGCAAGTACAGGCGGGCTCGCCGCGGTTCTTTCAACGTTTCAATAGCAAGACCACGTGCCTTTATTCGCGCCTCGCCCTCTAGAGAGGCAAGGTCAAGAATCAACGCGTCGGCGGGGCAGGCGAGCGCCGAGGCAAGCGCTGCTTCGCTATCCATTCGCACGATCAACAACGAGCGCACTCAGGTCTAGACCGCTATCGTCGTTGAGGGGCGCTTGAGCATGAAAGCGGTTCGGCGACATTCGGCGACCAGCGCGCCGTCCTGCTTGAAGGCGCGATGATGGAACTCGACCAGTCCTGCGTCAGGCCGCGACTTCGACTCACGCACGCTGATAACTTCGGTTGTCGCACGCACCGTGTCGCCTTCGAATAGCGGAAGCGGGAAAGTCACATGCGACATGCCGAGATTAGCAATCGTGGTGCCGACCGTGGTGTCATTCACTGCGATGCCAATCATAAGGCCAAGCGTAAACAGGGAGTTCATCAGCGGCTTTCCCCATTCCGTTTCATTCGCGCAAAAGTCCGCGTCGATGTGCAGCGGTTGCGGGTTCAACGTCATGTTGGAGAACAGCATATTGTCCATCTGCGTGACGGTGCGGCGCAGTCTGTGTTGGAAAACTTCGCCAACGACGAAGTCTTCGAAATAGAGACCGCCGCGCGGATGAGGTGGGCCGGAGCGGTTCATTTTGCGCTTCCCATGCGGTTTTAAGACAACGTTTACCCTAATGGCGCGAAACTGGCGCACAAGTCGAATTGTTGTTGCCGGGAGTTTTCGTGAACGCCCTCGTCGCCATCGCGGATACAACGCCCCTCGTTGTTGGAGATTCAGGCCTGGTGCGCCGATTCATGGCCTGGATCGCAAGCGCTGGCGTCGAAGAGCGCGCCGATGCGGTTAGCGCCTTGGCGCGCGCCTATCTCTACAGCGACATGTCGTCGCAAATCCGAGCAGAGGCCGTCATGGCGCTGACAGCGGCGCTCGACGATGCGTCCGTGGTCGTGCGTCGCGCGCTTGCTGAGGCGCTCGCCAGCGCCACCGAGGCGCCGCGCCATATCGTGCTCGCGCTCGCTAACGATCAATCCGAGGTGGCGCGAGTCGTGCTGGCGCTCTCGCCGCTGTTTGAAGACGCTGAACTGGTCGATTGCGCCGCCGCCGGCGACTCCGCCGCGCAAATCGCAATTGCGCGACGTCCCCGTCTGGGGTCCGCCGTCGTCGCGGCGCTTTCGGAGATCGGCGAGGTCGCGGCCGTGATCGCGCTGCTAGGAAATCCCAGCGCGGAGATCGGCGTTGCGGCCCTCAAACGCATGTTCGAGCGCTTCCGCGACGAGCCGTCGGCGCGTGAAGCGCTGCTCGAACGGCCCCGATTGCCGGCGTGGATGCGCGCAGAGATCGTATGCGCGACCGCCGCCGATCTGACCCGACTAGCGGCTGAGACTGCTTGGCTTGCTCCTCGCCACGCTGACCGGGTCGCACGCGAATCACGTGAGCAGGCCTTCATTGCGATTGCGATATCGTGTCCCAAAGGGGAACTGCCCGCTTTCGTGTCGTGGCTGCGCGCCAACAATGCGCTGACGGTCGCACTGCTGATGCGCTCGCTCATCTGCGGAGACTCCCAGTTTCTGCGACAGAGCTTGGTCGACATGTCGGGCTTGCCACCCCGCCGCGTTGTTGGATTGTTGCGTGATTGGCGTGGCCAAGGCTTCCTCGCGCTCTACAACAAGGCTGGCATGCCCGCGCACTTGCTGGTCGCGTTTCGCACTGCGGTCGCGCTCGCGGAGGCTATGCCTGCCGAACCCGGCGGTCAGGTCAGTTACGACCGCGTGGCGCAGCTAATCCGAACGCTTGAGGCGCGACCCAATCCTGCGCTCGCCCCGGTGCTGGCTATGCTATGGCGCTTCGCGAGCGAGGGCGCGCGCGATCAGGCACGTGAATTTGCGCTTGACGCGGCACTAGCGCCGTCGACCCGTGAAAATATATTCCGATTGGCGCAGGAAGATCTCGCGCCCCGCAACCTGACGATCAACGCGGCGACGTATGGCGACGTTGCTCCGCTGATCAAGATCGGCCTTGAGACGCGGGTCGAAATGGCCCGCGCTGCTTAACGGTTGTTCAAGCGATCGCGACCGGGCTGCTGTCCTCGCGCGCTTTCGATATCGCCTGCGCTAATACGGCAGACTCCTGGGCGCCTGACACGGCGTAACGCGATGCAAAAATGAAAAACGGTACGCCGGAGACGCCCATCTTCTGAGCATTCTCGATTTCGTCCGTCACCGCGCTGAGATCGTCGTCGCTGGCAAACCCTGCGCGCGTTGCATCGGTGTCTAGCCCACAATCCCGGGCGGCCTCGACGAGCACCTCGATGTCGCCAATATCGCGCCCGCGCTCGAAATAGTCACGAAACAGCCGCTCTACGATTTTGTCTTGCATGCCCATAGGTTCAGCCCACCGGATCAGTCGGTGCGCGTTCAGAGTATTAGGTGAACGCTGGATGTTTTCGAAATTGAACGCAATACCGAGTTCGGCGCCAATCGATTCGAGTCGGGCGTGTGCCTCCGCAATTCGAGACTCGTCGCGAAATTTCGCGCTCATGTAAGCGCGCCGATCAAGCCCCTGCTTGGGGATTGTCGGATCGAGTTGAAACGGGCGCCAGCGCACCGCAATTTCGTCGCCTCCATCGCTCGCAAGCGCTGCTTCAAGGCGGCGCTTCCCGACAAAACACCAGGGACAAACTACGTCGCTTACTACGTCAACGACGATCCGGCCGGGTTGTGCGTCCATAAAATTTTCCTCGTGATCAGCGTGACTTCTTGTCCGATATAACGCGTTCGAGGCGCAAGGGGCGCCCATTGCGTTCCCGCAAGACAAAAACCTTAGTGGCGCCGGGGTCTTCCGTGAGCTCAGGCACTATGGCGCCCTCTGCCGAAATCAAAGTCAGCGAGGCCAGGCTCGCATTGCCGAACAGACCAGCAGCCACGAGATCCCCCGCAAGCGCCGGCCGAGCGACAAGATGGACCGTTGCGGCTCGCGCCAGCGCCTCAAACAAACCTTGCGCAGCGAAAGGCGCTTGCCAGATCAGGTTCGCCCCCGCTAGCAGCGGTGCAAATGCCCCAACCATCAGTCCGATTGATCCGCCCAACGAAGCCATAGAGATGATGGTGTCATTAGGACTGATACCTGCAGCGCCGATCCATTCGCGCGCCGCGTCGGCATCAGGATCCGCCGCTTCGCTTTCGTTCGCGGCGGTCGTGTCCGCGATCGGCTCTGAATCGAGCGGCGCGTCGAGTTCGAAGGCGCCCGCGCGGCTGCTCCCGTAAAGTCCGACGAGGCGGATTTCGTCTCGCAGCGCTGCAGCTTCGAAAAGGCGACCCGCGATGTCAATTCCGGCGAACTCGCCAGGGCCGGCGAGCACGGTCGCTTCGCGCGCAGACGCCATTGCGACGATCGCCTGTGGGTCGAGCGCCGGCGCAGCGAGCCACACGTCGAGTCCAGCGCGCAGCGCGCCGACGATAGCGGCAAGGTTCTGGGGTTCGGGGGCGCCCAGCATCAACGTCGAGGAATGAGCCGGAAGATCCGCGTCGCGCCAACGCCGAGCGAAATGATCAGCCAGCGCGTCCAACGCGGCGACATCTAGAGTGCCTTGCGCGCGTCCTGACTCACCGAGCCGTTCAAACAATGCGTTGGGCCAATTTGCTCGGGCGGTGCGCAAAACTCGGGAGAGCGAGTTCATGGCTCACGCCTCCACCACGTCGCGAGGTCAACGCCAAAAAGCGGCGTGCTTGCGGGGCGGCCAAGCTTTATGGAGTAGGCTAACCATTGATCACGGGCGTAGTAAAGCGGGACAACATAGAAGGCGGAGAGCAAAACGCGGTCGAGCGCGCGCGTCGCGGCGATGAAGGTCTCGCGATCGGTCGCGGCCAGCAATGCGCTTATCATGGCGTCGATCACGGGGGATGCAGCGCCGGCTAGATCATAAGAACCCTCCATGTCCGCTGCTCCCGATCCCCAGCGACTGCGCTGTTCCGAGCCTGGCGAAGGCGAGGCCGCCCAGAAGCCCGGCATCATGTCGAAATCGAACTTGTCTCGACGGCGCTGAAATTGAGTCGAATCGACTAGCCGCACTTGCACCTTGACGCCGATGCGCGCGAGCGAAGCGGAAAAGGCAAGGGCAAGCCGCTCCTCCGGGGGGCTTTTCACGGTAATTTCGAATGCGAGCGGGCGCGCGGAGCCATCTGTCAGGACGCCACCGCGAAGCGCGTAGCCGGCCTCGCCGAGTTCGACAAGAGCGCGTCTGGCGATGGCTCGGTCGCGTCCCGAGCCGTCGGAAACAGTTGGTCGCCATCTTCCCTCGAGGACGTCGGTACGCACGGCGCCGCGGAAAGGAGCGAGGAGTTGGCGTTCCGCGTCGCTGGCCGGCCGGTCGGCGCTCGAGAGTTCGCTGTCGTTGAAGAAACTTCTCGACCTCACATAGGCCCCGGCGAAAAAGCTCGCATCGGCCCACTCAAAATCAAACATCGAGGCCAGCGCTTCGCGCACTTGCGCATCCGCGAATATTGCGCGCCGCGTGTTGAATGCGAAACCAGCCATGCCTTTGGGCAGCCTGACCGGTAACGTTTCGACCCGCACCCGCCCGTCGCGACGGCTGAGAAAATCATAATCGCTATGCCACCGGGTTGCGTCGTCCTCAATTCGGAAATCGTATAGGCCGGCAGCGAAGGCCGCGAACATCGCGCTGGCGTCCCGGTAATAGTCGATGCGGATCTCGTCGAAATTGTAGAGCCCGCGCGAGGTGGGCAAATCCTTGCCCCAGAAGTTGGGGTCGCGCTTCAACACGAGGCGTTGCCCCGGGTCTACGCTAGCGACGCGATAAGGGCCGGTTGCGATAGGAAGCTCGAGCGTCTGGTCCTGAAACGCCGCGGCGTCTGTGCGTGCGCGCGAAAACACAGGCATCAGCGCAAGCGTCAACGGCATTTCGCGATCGTTTGCGCTAGGAAATTCGAAGCGGATGGTTTCGTCGTCGGGAGTAGCGACGGATTTCACCAGCGCAAAGGCGGAGCGCTGTTGCGGCCGGCCCTTAGCCTTCAACAACTCGAACGTGAAGGCGACATCGGCCGCCGTGACTTGCGCGCCGTTCGAGAAACGCGCGCGAGGGTCGAGTTGAAACTCGACGTAGTCACGCTCCTCGTCGGTTTCGATGGTCTTCGCAATCTGCGGATAGAGCGTGAAAGGTTCGTCGTGCGAGCGCGCCATCAAGCTTTGGTAGACGTTGCCGATCAGACCTTCCGACGTCGATAAAGCCTTGACGTTAAATGGGTTCAGACTGTCGAAGCTGCCGAGATAGGCGAGTGTCAGGCGACCGCCCTTTGGCGCTTCGGGATTGGCATAGGGCCAATGGTCAAAGTCGTCGGGCAGAGCTGGCGCGCCGTGCATTGCGATTGAAGGGCGGGGCGAATCGGCGAGCGCTGGCGCTACCGAGAGCCACGCCAGCGCGATCATGCGCGCACAGGTTCGAATCGTCGCTACCATCATGTCACTGTAGGAGGTGTACGCGATAACGGGGAATCCAACCTCGCCGACTTACCGTAACAGGCGCGCAACAGGCGCGCGACAGTGTGCAGGCGCTACGAAATTGTTGTTGGATTGGTCGAACGGATATGGAAAGAGGTCGCTCAGCGAGCGGCCCCGCGCCGTTGCTCCTCTGTAGCCCAAATGTCGTAGGGGAGCGGTAAGGCGGGTTGACGCCCGATGCGCTCATCGGATTCGAAAGGACGTTTGATGACTTCCCCGTTTGTGCGCTTCGGCGCTGTAGGCCTAGCGCTCGCTTCTATCGTCGGGGCAGGTTCCGTGCTCGCCCAAAGCCCGAAGCCGGCGGCTCCGCCTGCTGCTCAGCCGGCTGCGCCGCAACCGATCAAGCTCGACCTGATCCCCATGCAGCAGCCTTGGACGAAAGTTTGCCAGAAGGACCCGAACGGCGGCAAGGAGTTCTGTCGCACGATTCGTGCTTTTGGGCAGGCGATCGATCAGCCGCCGACACTCGCGATGGCGATCGACCAACTCACTGGCGAGTCAAAACGCCTGCTGCACGTCCAACTGCCCGAGGGCCTGTTGATCCGGCCTGGCTTCCGCTTGATACTCGACGCGATTGATCCGATCGAGGGCCACTACTCCCTGTGCGCTTCAGGCTCCTGTTTTGCTGAGGGCGAATTGAATAACGCGGCGCTCAACGCGCTAAAGAAATCGCAGATCGCGGCTATTATCGTGCGCAATCAGACGGGCGCGGACGTTACGTTCAATGTACCTATGCACGATTTTGCGGCGGCGTTTGAAGGACCGGCGGTCGATCCCAAAGTGATCGAACAACAAAATAAGGCGCTGCAGGATCAGCTTGAAAAGAAAGCGCGCGATCAGCGCGAGCAGATCGAGAAGCAGCAGACGCCAGCGGTTACGCCTTCGAAGTGATTCGAGCCCCACGCCCTTCGCCTTGTGACGGAGGGCGATATTCCGTCGAGGCCTCCTTGCGCTCAGTTGGCGCTGTCTACCCGTCGCCGATAAAATCCCGTGTCCCCTGGCTCGAACATCTCCTTTACCTGCGGGTGGAGGACCGGTGCGCCAGAATCGTCAGGCAGCAGATTTTGCTCTGAGACGTAGGCGACATACTGGCTCTGGGCGTTTTCCGCGTACAGGTGGTAGAACGGTTGATCCTTTGACGGGCGCACCTCCGCAGGGATCGAGCGATACCACTGCTCAGAATTGGCGAACGTGGGATCGACGTCGAAAATCACGCCGCGAAATGGGTAGACGCGGTGCTTTACGACTTGGCCGATAGTAAATTTTGCGGAGCGAGAAAGCATGGACCAGCACATTGGAGAAGCGCTCTGGTAGCGCCGCCCTGCTGGACCTGTCAATTTTGAACTCCGGCCAACGCCAGCCGCGCACGCTAGCGAACTGCAGCAGGCCGCTTCATAACCCGTAAATTCGCGCGAATTCCTTGTCTTTTGCGGCGACTTGTCTGGCAAGATCGACAATCACGCGCGCCTGCTTCCAGGTTGCGTCGTCCTGCATTTTGCCGTCGATCATGACAGCGCCTGAGCCGTTCGGCATCGCGTCCAGGATTCGGCGTGCGAAAGCAACCTCGGCGGGGTCGGGCGAGAACACGCGCTTTGCGATTGCAATCTGGCTCGGGTGCAGCGACCAAGCGCCGGCGCAGCCGAGCAGGAACGCGTTGCGAAATTGCGCCTCGCAGGCTTCCGGGTCAGAGAAATCGCCGAACGGTCCGTAGAATGGCTTGATTCCGTTGGCCGCGCAGGCGTCGACCATGCGTGCGATCGTGTAATGCCACGGGTCCTGCTGCGCGCTGGAACGCGCTCCCGCGCCAGCGTCCCCAAGCACGCGATAATCGGGATGGCCGCCACCGACCCTCGTCGTTTTCATTGCGCGCGAGGCTGCAAGGTCAGCGGGCCCCAGGCTCATGCCCTGCATGCGCGGCGACGCGGAAGCGATTGCGGACACATTGTCGACGCCCTGAGCGGTTTCCAGGATTGCGTGAACAAGGATCGGTTTTTTTACGCCATGCCGCGCCTCGAGCAAAGCGAGGTACTGGTCGATGAAATGGATGTCCCAGTCTCCTTCGACTTTGGGCAGCATCACCACGTCGAGTTTGTCGCCGATCTCCGAAACGATGCGCGTCATGTCGTCAAGAAACCAAGGCGAATTGAGCGCGTTGACACGGACCCAAAGTCCAGTCGCGCCGAAGTCGATCGCCCTCGCCATGGCGATAAAGCCCTCGCGGGCGGCTTCCTTGGACTCGAGTGGAATCGCGTCTTCGAGGTTGCCAAGCACAATGTCGACTTGCGGCGCCAGCGCGCCAATTTTGGCGCGCACTTTCTCGATGTGCGGCGGCACGAAATGAATCATGCGCTCGAGCCGAACCGGCAAATCGCGACAGGGCGCCGGCGCGCCGATTGCCAACGGCTCAAAGAATTTTCGGGGAGCTTTCATCGTCGCCGCCTCTGGGTCGCAGCGCCACAGTTAGGGCCGGACGGGCGCGCTTGGCAACACGCGTGCATGACGCTTCGTCGCACTCAGTAGCCGCCTCCGGTCGGCCAGAAGATTGGCGCGGACCAGGATCCGCTCAACGCAAGAGCGAGATGGGCGCCGTCAGGCGTGGGTTCCCCGTTCACGCTGCTTTGCAGGGCGAGGATACGAGTACGCCAGGCCCGATCGGCAACCGCTATCTCGCCGGTCATTTCAAGCACCGTTCCCGGACCTTGTGCGCGCGCCTGTTCAATCTTGGCAGCGCCGCCAGCAAAATCGACCTTGGCGTGCGCTGTTTCGAAACGCGTCTGCCCGCTGGTCATATCGCGCGCCAAATCGAGTGGACGGCGTAAGCTGCGACGCAACGCCTCCTCGAAATTGATCCCGCTGATCGACCCGTTTTCGAGGTCGAGGGTCGCTTCGCCGGTCGCGGATGCAACTATGTCGGCAGGTGACTCGCCCTTGGCTCGCAGCGAACCTTTCAGTCCGCCACGTCCGGAATAGGCGACCACTCCCCACTGTCGTAGCAGGACTCCAATGTCGGCATTTTCAAGTGTCAGCCATGCAGTAGTTTCACACTCGTCGGCGTTGCGAGCGACAGTGACCTCTCCCGACAACGCCCCGTGACCGGCAGTAGCCTCCAGCAGCTTAATCGAGAACTTGTCCTGCCGATGCGTAATCGCGACGGCTGCGTTTTCGATTTTCTGTGCGCCCCAGACCGCGAGACCTGCGGAAACGCGAAGATCTAGATCGACCTTATTGCTGATGTGAGGCAGAATTGGCTTCCGGCTCCACTCGCCCGACGAGTTAAGCAGCGGAAGCGGGTCGCCCAGCAGGACGCTTAGATCAAGCGTGTCGGCCGCGAAGGTTCCAGAAGCCGAAATGCGGCCGTCGGGGCGAGAAACTGCGATCGCTCCCTCTAATGTCTGATCGCCTATCTGCAGCTTTGCGTCACCGATTCCGAAGGCGCTGGAGTCGCCGGCGGCGTGACCCTGCAACTGCACGTCGCGTAGCGGCAACAGAGGCGCCGCGTTCGGCGCGATCCAACGGCGGACTTCGTCAACCGAGCGAAGGCGGGCGGAGAAGTCGCCGTCATAGGAGCGGCCACCTTCAAGTTCGTGGTCCGGAGACCAGTCGCCAGCGAAGTGCAGATCAATTGGGGGAGAGGCGAGTGTGAATTCCGCGCCGCTCGGCAGGCCCTCGACAGCAGCTAAAGGGGCGGCGAGGCTGCCACTGACGTCGACCGGCTGACCACGCCATCGCCCCGTTCCTGTAAACGTCAGCGGGCTCGACGCACGAGGCCAGTC
>JAYTRP010000581.1:0-10390 GCA_043746145.1 Hyphomicrobiales bacterium
ATCCGATCCTCGCCGCCGTCACTGGGAACATGCGCGTTCACGCTGCCAGTTCCCTGATGTCGAACAGGTTTTTGCCGGCCATATCGCACCTACAAAGTATCTCTATAGTTTTAGTATACTAAAAGCGCAACGCAAGGGCAAGGAGATTTCGGCCGACCCTCCGAGAGTTCGCGACTTTATTCCGGCCCCCGCAGCGTCCATAATCAATCGCAATCCTGCTCACCCCTCGCGCGACGAACCCCGCCATGACCAACACGCCTCTGTCTCACCTCGGACGCCCCTCGCAAATTCCCGAGGCGCCGGACTCCCGTACGCTCGAGCGCGTTCCCAATCCGCATCCCGACGTCGATTACGTCACGCGTTTCGCGGCGCCTGAGTTCACCTCGATTTGCCCGGTGACCGGGCAGCCCGATTTCGCGCATTTGGTGATCGACTTCGTGCCGGACCAATGGTTGGTCGAGTCGAAATCGCTGAAGCTCCATCCCGCGAGCTTTCGCAATCATGGCGCTTTTCACGAGGACTGCACGGTCCGGATCGGCAAAGAACTTGCCGCGCTACTCGCGCCGCGCTGGCTGCGCATCGGCGGCTACTGGTATCCGCGAGGCGGCATCCCGATAGACGTATTCTGGCAGACCGGCGAATTGCCGAAGGGAGTTTGGGCGCCGGACCAGGGCGTCGCGCCCTATCGCGGGCGGGGCTGACGCAGATTGTTTTCAGCGCAATAGCGGCGCGTTCACTCGCGTGCTAGCGCAATTGTTTCCCGCCGGGGGAACCGTCTCGGGAAATTTGGAGGATATGCCTCATGCAAATGAACGCTAGCCAGCTAGTGCCGGCCTCGCAGGACAAGGTCTGGGCCGGGCTCAACGACCCCGAAGTCCTGCGCAAATGCATTCCCGGTTGTCAGACGCTGGAGATGGTGACGCCGACCGACATGACTGCAACAATTGTCATCAAGGTTGGGCCCGTCAAGGCGTCGTTCAGCGGCAAGGTGACGCTGTCGGATATCGATGCGCCCCACAGCTATCGGATCTCCGGCGACGGCTCGGGCGGCGTCGCCGGGTTCGCCAAAGGCGGCGCGACTGTGAGACTGACGGCGAACGGGCCCGACGCCACCATGCTCGATTACGACGTGGATGCGCAGATCGGCGGCAAACTCGCGCAGCTCGGCGGTCGCCTGATCGACTCGACCGCGAAGAAGCTCGCGGGAGAGTTTTTCGAACGATTCGCGGCCGTTCTGGCGCCGCCCGCCGCCGAGCCTGAACCGGCCATGGAAACGGAAGCGACCGCCGATCAGGTTGCGCCAACCGATCAGGGCGCGACTGTAGAGGGCGAGAAGAAGGGCTGGCTGAAGAAACTGATCTCGTGATCTCGCGGGCGTTCGGTTAAGATCATTTCATGAACATCGGCGCGATTCGCATCCTCGGCGTAGATCCTGGTCTGCGCAACACGGGCTGGGGCCTGATCGAATCGGAGGGCTCGCGCCTCGGTTTCGTCGCCTGCGGGACGGTGTCGACCGACGCGGACACCAGCCTCGCCGAACGATTGGCCGCGATCCACCGCGAACTCGCGCGCCTGATCGAGACGCTGCGGCCTGTGGAGGGCGCGGTGGAGGAGACGTTCGTCAACCGCGATCCGCGTTCGGCGCTCAAGCTTGGCCAAGCGCGCGGCGTGGCGCTGGCGGCGCTGTCGCTCGGCGGCTTAAAGGTGTCGGAATACGCGGCGAACCTGATCAAGAAGACGGTCGTCGGCGTGGGACACGCGGAAAAGCCGCAGGTCGCGATGATGGTCAAAATGCTGTTGCCGGCAAGCAGCGCGAAAACGGCGGACGCGGCGGACGCGCTCGCCGTCGCCATTTGCCACGCGCAGCACCGACGCGCCCGTCTTCGAGGCGCGGCGTGATCGGGGGCGCGGCGTGATTGGCAAGCTCAAAGGTCTGGTCGACAGCGTCGACGAAGAGGGCCTGATCGTCGACGTCGGCGGCGTCGGCTATCTCGTGGCGGCGTCCGCGCGTACGCTGCGCGCCCTGCCTCCCGTCGGACAGGCGGTCACACTTCAGGTCGAGACGCAGGTGCGCGAGGATGCGATCAGGCTGTTTGGGTTCCTCACAATCGGCGAGCGTGACTGGTTCCGGCTGCTGCAGGGTGTGCAGGGGGTGGGCGCCAAGGTCGCGCTCGGCATTCTGGGCGCGCTTACCGGCGAGATGCTGAGCACGGCGATCGCCCGACAGGACAAGGCGATGATGGCGCGCGCGCCCGGCGTCGGCCCGAAGCTCGCCGCGCGGCTGGTGCTCGAACTCAAGGACAAGGTGCCGGGCCTTTCGATTGCCGATTTCGCGGGCGCTGAATCCGATGGCGGCGGAAAACTGCCCAAGGCGGCGGAGGACGCCGTGCTCGCGCTGGTTGGGCTTGGCTACGCGCGCGCTCAGGCCGCCATAGCCGTCGCCAACGGGTTCGCGACGTTGGGACCCGAGGCCGCGACGTCGGCGTTGATCCGGGCGGGATTGAGAGAATTGGCGCAGTGAGGATTTTTCTGAGATAGGCAGCGCCAGTCGAAAAGGCCTTCGCCATGGATCCTCGCTCGCCATGAACCCTCGCGTTCCCTTCTTCCTCCCCGCACTCGGCCTCATCATTCTGTTCGGCGCCCTCGGCCCCGCAATCGGCGGAGCGCTGTTCATTCCGCTATCCGCGTATATCGAGGCGCCGGCCGAGACCAGTTCGATTGAGAATTTCGGCTGGATCGCAGGGCTTATCGGGCATGCGACGGCGCTGATTCCCGCGTACATCGTCGGCATTTTCCCGGCGGCTCTGACAGGGTTCGCTTATGCGCTTTATGACGCCTGGGCTTCTCGCGGCGCCCCTCGAGCGTTGGGCGCGGCGGTCATCGGCGCCGTGATTTCCTGGCTGCTATGGCTATGGCTCGCCCAGGTTGGCGCCTGGATGGAAAGCTGGATTAGTCTCGACGTCAGTGGGGAGGCCGGCGCGTATATCGACGAGGTGTTTTCCGGCGAGTTCAACCAGTCGCTGAAAGAGGCGTTGATCGCCAGCGGCGCGATCGCCGCGCTGGTCTGCGCCTTCGTCGCGAGCTTGATTGGCCTGCAAACGCAGCCGCCGCCGCCCCAATTTGCACCCGGTCCTCCGGCGCGTACGTCATGACCACCCCGCCCCGCCGGCTGATCTCCGCTGAAAAGCGCCCCGAGGACGATGTCGCCCTGCGCCCGCAAGTGCTGGCTGATTTCACGGGACAGGAGAGCGCGCGCAAAAACCTGAAGGTGTTCATCGAATCGGCCAAGGCGCGCGGCGAAGCGCTCGATCATGTGCTGTTCGTCGGACCGCCCGGCCTGGGCAAAACCACATTGGCGCAGATCGTGGCGCGCGAACTTGGCGTCAACTTCCGCTCGACCTCGGGTCCGGTGATCGCCAAAGCCGGGGATCTCGCCGCGCAACTCACCAATCTCGAGCCGCGTGACGTGCTGTTTATCGACGAAATCCACCGGCTCAACCCCGCCGTGGAGGAAATTCTCTACCCAGCGATGGAGGACTTCCAGCTCGACCTGATTATCGGCGCCGGACCGGCGGCGCGCTCGGTCAAGATCGATCTCGCGCCGTTCACATTGGTCGGCGCCACGACGCGAGCCGGCCTGCTGACGACGCCGCTTCGCGATCGTTTCGGAATCCCCATCCGCCTCAATTTCTACACCGTGCCTGAACTCGAGGGGATCGTCGCCCGCACCGCACGTGTGATTGGACTCGCGCTCGCGGTCGAAGGCGCTAACGAGATCGCGCGTCGCTCGCGCGGCACGCCCCGGATCGCAGGGCGGCTGTTGCGGCGCGTGCGCGATTTCGCGGTCGTGGAAGGGGCGCCGATTGTCGATCGGGCGCTCGCGGATGCCGCGCTGAAATTGCTCGACGTCGACCCGATCGGGCTCGACATGATGGACCGGCGCTATCTCGACGCGATCGCCATCAGTTTTGGCGGCGGCCCTGTCGGCGTCGAGACGATTGCCGCCGCATTGTCCGAACCGCGCGACGCGATCGAAGAGATCATCGAGCCTTACCTGATCCAGCTCGGCTTCCTTCAGCGCACCCCGCGCGGCCGGCTGTTGACGCCGCACGCTTTCCGCCATCTCGGCCTCAAGGAACCGCCGCGCGAAGTGGCGCAGGGGATTCTGTTCGAGGAAGAATAGCCGTCAGAGAGCCAAGAAGCGCGGTGTGAAACCCTGGGCGAGCGCGCTTACAATCGAGGGCGGTGTGAGCACCGTTTCCAGGCCTCGTGCAGGTCGCGCGATCGGCTCGCCATAGCTCTCGAAGTTCCAGGGCCAGAGCTTTATGTCGCGAACCAGAAAAGCCACATCGCCCCGCGCGATCATCGCGCCGTCGGGCAGGGATTGGATCGGCCGCTCGGGACGGCGCGGCTCCATTCGCTCCACGTGCAGCCGCGCATCCATTGCGGCCGCGTTCGGCGGAGCGCCCGGCGAGAACGCAGACTGAAACGCTATCGCCTCAAGCCGTCTGCATTCGAAGCAGGGACGATGACCCGCTGCAAGCGCGGTCGGTTCGTCGAGGAAGAACAGCTCGGTATATCCAGGCCCGAAAACCTCGCGTTTGCGTCCCTTGAAGGAGCACACGCAGGCGATCCAGGTTTTATTCGTCCAGCGCCGCGTCCCTAAGGTTTGGTCGTCGCGGTGGATTTTTCCACCGCGATTGCCCATCAGCGATCCCCGCGCTCTCGTCGCGACAAGGGCGCCGAAAGGATCGACCCGGTTCTGCAGCGGTCGCGAAGCCCTCAATGTTGTTTTAAGACCTCAATGCTTGGCGAAGAACGCCGCAAAGGGCGAAAGGGGCGGTGACGACGCTGGCGCCGGCGAAGCGGGCGCAGGCGCCTGATCGGCGAGAGCCGGGCGGACTTCCTCGGCGTTTGCACTGGCGTTGGCGCTGGCCTCCGACGCGGGATCCATGCCGTAGACGTCGTCACGGAAATCGGCGACACCCTCTTGGTTCGAATAGCCCGTGAGATAGACCCAGATCACCGGCACGGCCTTGTTGAGCTTGATGTCGAGGCGCGTATCGCCGATTTTGGCGAGTAGGTCAGCCTTTGTCCAAGCCCCGCCCGTTGGCGATGGCGTGCCCTCGAGCAGCCACGCCGCGTAATCGTACACGCCTTGTACGCGCACGCAGCCATGGCTCAGGAACCGAAAATCCCTCCCGAACAGCGACTTACCCGGTGTGTCGTGCATGTAGACCGCGAGCTTGTTAGGCATGCCGATGCGGATCGAACCCAAGGAATTGCCTGCGCCGGAATCCTGACGCAACGTGAAGTTGGCGGCGCGCTCCGTGTTCCAGTCGATCGACCGAGGGTCCTGCTCATGACCCTGACCGTCGAGAATGCGGATCTTCGAGCGCTTGAGATAGCCCGGATCCTTCTGCATTTTGGGAATGATCTCGTTCTTGATGATGGAGACCGGCACGGTCCAGGTGGGATTGAGATTGATGACCTGGATATGGGCGGAAATCTCGGGCGAGGCATGCTCGGGATTGCCGACGATCGCGACGTAGCGATGCACGACCTGCTTGCCTTCGATCGCCTCGACTGAAGTCGAGGGCAGGTTGACGACGACATAGCGGTCGCTGAAATCGAAATTAACGTTGGCGATTCGCTGCGCCGAGGCGACAAGTTGCTGGTGCCGGGTCTCGGCGGAAACATCGAGCGCCTTTAGCGTAGCGCCGGAAACGCCCCCGGTCGGGCGCAGGCCCATGCGTTCCTGGAAATGCTTGACCGCTGCGGTAAGCGTGCGATCCCAGGCCCGCCCGTCGACGTGCTCGCCCTCGTCTAGGTCGCCTTCGATCTGGAGACGACGGCGCAGCTTTGCGACTGCGGGCCCCTGCGATCCCGGATGCACCGGCATAATGTCCGTCGGCCAACCGCCCGCCTGGACAATGCCCTCGTAACGCTCGGCGGCCTTCTGGGTGAAAAAGAATGTGTCGGCCGAGAAGCTCGGATGCGTGTCGGTGGGGAGCGCGGTTTCCAGCGGGGGCGGCGCAGGCTTCGGCTTATGCTTGGGCTTCGGCGCGGCGTCGACCGGAATAGGCACGCCCGGCGAGGCGCTGGACGCAGGGGCGGCCACGGTCGATGCTGCGGGGGTGGATGGCGCCAGGGCCGCGGGAGTGGAAGCCGGCGCGGGCGTCGAGCTTGGCGCTGGGGCTGCCACGATCGGCGCGGCTGGCGCGATCGGCGCTGCCGGGGCTGCGACCTTCGGCGCCACGGCCGCGCTTGGCGCCGGGGCGACGACGGGCGGACTTGAAGCCGCCGGGCTCGGCGCCACTGCCGGAGTTGGTGCGGTCTGCGCGAACGCGCCGCTTAACGTCATCATTCCACCGGCGAGGCCAGCAGTTAATCTTGCGCGCCAAATCATATCGTTCGCACTTCCCTCAGGGAAATCCGCTAATTCGTAACCCTAAGAGGGTTACTAAATCGCCACAACGGCGAGTTTGCGGCCGGAATATTAGGTCGCGCAGAATTACATCTTGCGTTGCATGATTGTGACGCTCCGATCGATTTCTTGATCGACCGACTCGCGTCGCCAAAGGCTAACCGCCGCCCGCCAGCACGATATGCAGGCGCCTCGGCCCGTGCGCCCCAAATAGCAGCGTTTGCTCGATGTCGCCGGAGCGCGATGGGCCCGTGATGAAATTGAGCGTGCGCGGCATTGCACCCGCCCCATGCGCGAGACGTAGCCTCGAGAATACGCTCTCCATGTCGGCCACGACATCCCCAGCGAAAATCAGAACGATATGGTTGTCCGGCAGGAAGTTCAGCGTGGTCGGATTGTCGAGGCCGGAGCGCAACGCGAGCGTGCCTGTCTCTGCTATCCCCGCGAACGCTACGCTGAGGCCGTTGAGATCGTGTCCGTCAGAGGCGCCGTGCGTGATGTCGAGCGTGGTCTCGCCCCAGGGCAGGTCGGTCAGCGCAGCGTCGGCGCCGATGCGCAGGGTCGCGGGCATGTTGTACTCGCGCAGGTAACGCGCGATCTCCGCCGGGACGCCCGACGCATCGGCAATCTCGACGATTGAGGCGGCGGAGCGCAACGCCTCGGCTTTAAAGGTGACGATTCGCGCCGCCGCATCGCCCTGTCCACGGGCGGGAATCACGCCGCGCGGCGGGTCCGTAAGCCTGGCCGCCACCGCTGCGAGGCGCGGCCTTTCCGTCCCCGTTGCGCCGAGGGAACGTCGAATACCGGCGAGGACGTCGTCGCGTGCACTCATGATTGCGAACCGTGCGCGTCTTGTCGCAAGATTCCGCCGCTCCTCAATTCACCGCTCCGCTTTTGGAGCGCCACTGCGACTGAAAAGTCTGGCCCTGCGGCGCCGGCATGTCGCGATAGCGCGTCCAGCCACCAGCGAACGGCAGCCAGCCGAACCGGCCTCGGCTGCGCCCAACAAGCGCCAGCGCTCGCATGCCGATATCAGTGGCGAAGCGGTAGAGCGCCGGGCGCTTTGCAAAATAAGCCCAAACGTCCAGGCCGTAGCGGATCGTCGCTGGCGTCAGATGACGCTCGAATTCACGCTCGCGCCAGTGCCGCATCATTTTTGGCAGCGGGATGCGGACGGGGCAGACCTGTTCGCAGCGGCCGCAGAAGGTCGAGGCGTTCGGCAATTGTCCGCCATCGGCGACGCCGATCAGCGAGGGAGTCAGCACCGCGCCCATCGGCCCCGGATAGACCCAGCCGTAGGCATGTCCTCCCACCGCCTGATAGACAGGGCAATGGTTCATGCAAGCGCCGCAGCGGATGCAGCGCAGCATGTCCTGGAACTCGCCGCCCAGCATCGATGAGCGCCCGTTATCGAGCAGGATGACGTGATATTCCTCGGGACCGTCGGGGTCTTCGGGGCGGCGTGGGCCCGTTGAAAGCGTCGTGTAGACCGACATGTCCTGGCCGGTGGCCGAGCGGGCCAGCACGCGCAGCAATTGCGCGGCGTCATCGAGCGTTGGCGTGATCTTCTCGATCGAGGCGATCACGACATGAACCTTGGGCAGGATCTGCGTCAGATCGCCGTTGCCCTCGTTGGTGACGATGATCGAGGTTCCCGTTTCCGCGATCAGAAAATTCGCGCCCGTGACGCCGATGTCGGCGGAAAGAAACTTCTCGCGCAATATAGCCCGCGCTTCCGCAAGCAATTGCTCGGGCTGCGACAGATCGCGATTGGCGGGGAGATCGAGATGCGCCTTGCGGAAATCGGCCTCGACATCGTCGCGCGTCACGTGGATTGCGGGCGCGATAATGTGCGACGGCCCCTCGTGGCGGAGCTGGATAATGTATTCGCCAAGGTCGGTCTCGATCGCCTCGATGCCCTCCGCCTCTAGCGCTTGGTTGAGGCCGATCTCCTCCGAGATCATCGACTTGCCCTTGGTCACCCGCGTGGCGCCGCGCTCTGTGCAAAGATCAAGGAAGATCTTTCGCGCTTCGGCGGCGTCGCGAGCGAAATGCACTTGGCCGCCAGACTGCGTAACCTTGCGCTCGTAGGCTTCGAGGTAGAGATCGAGATGGGCGAGCGTATGGTTCTTGATGTCGCGCGCGCTGTCGCGTAGCGCCTCAAATTCGGGCAGCCGGTCAGCGGCCGACGCGCGCCGAGGCACAAAGTTCTTCGCATGGACCATCGCGCTTTGCAGCCGCCCATCCTTCAGGGCGTCGTGGACATTGTCCTTGAAACGCGGCGTCGTAATGAGTGTGGTCACGCCTTCGCCCTTTCCACGGTCCTATCGGCGGTTTTGGCCTCGCCGATCGCGCTCCCGTCGGTCATCCCGGCCAGCACCTCCGCAACATGCCAGACCTTCACCGTTCGTCCCTCGCGCTGCATCTTGCCCGCCATATTCATGAGGCAGCCGAGATCGCCGGCGAGCAGCGTGTCGGCCCGGGTCGCCGCGATCTTCTCGCTCTTCTTTCCGACGATCGCGTCCGACAGTTCGCCATACTTGACCGCGAACGTGCCCCCAAAGCCGCAGCACACATCGCTGTCTTCGAGTTCGACCAGTTCCAGACCCGCCACGGTGCTCAGCAGTTTTCGCGGTTGCGCGCGCACCCCGAGTTCGCGCAGACCCGAGCAGGAATCGTGGTAGGTCACCACGCCATCGTAGCGTGCGGACACCGAGGTGATCCCGAGCGTGTCGACCAGGAAGCTCACCAGCTCGCGACATTTCGCGCTAAAGGCGGCGGCCTTGCGGGCGTAGTCGGGCTCATCCTCGAACAATTCGGGGTAGTGAGTCGCCAGCGTGCCGGCGCAGGAGCCGCTCGGCGCGACGATATAGTCGCAGCCCTCGAAGGCGGCGATCGTCTGGCGCGCGATCGCCTTGGTGTTGGCGCGGTCGCCGGAATT
Source organism: Hyphomicrobiales bacterium (assembly GCA_043746145.1). Lineage (GTDB taxonomy): Bacteria > Pseudomonadota > Alphaproteobacteria > Rhizobiales > Beijerinckiaceae > Roseiarcus. Next base: position 9,369 of record JAYTRP010000581.1, read on the forward strand.
GAACGCCGGCTGGCCGCAGCAGGTCTGCGACGGCACGATCACCTTGCAGCCGGCGCCTTCGAGCAGCTTGACCGCCGCGAACGCCACATTGGGCCGGATCAGGTCGACCAGACAGGTGACGAACAAACCCACGCGCAAACCTGCGCCGGGCAACGCTTTTGTGGTGTCGAGCAAACGCGGGCCTCCCTCGTAATCTGATCTTGGACCAGCGCGGCGACTGTTTCAAGGCGCGTATAAGCTGTCGACTTACCTACGCTGAAGTCCGAACGGATCTGGACTGATACATTGTCGCACGCCCCGCGCGAACGGACTGACTATATACGACGCCACATATCTCGAACTCGCGTTACGGCGCGGCCCTCCGCTTGCGACGCTGGACGTCCAACTTCGCGCCGCCGCTTCCGCGCTCGGTTTCGACCTGCTCGGCCTTTAGCCCGCACCCTTGTCGCGCGCGCCACGTCCGCCTAATCTCGCAGCATGAGCCCCGATCTCGCCACACGCGTTTACAATCACACATTCCGCATCGACCCGATCGTGCGGACGCTGCTCGACACGGATTTCTATAAACTGCTGATGTTGCAGATGATCTGGAAGATGCACAGGCATCGCCGGGTCACGTTCCAACTCATCAATCGTTCCTCCGAAGTGCGCCTTGCCGAGATCGTCGACGAGCGCGAGTTGATCGATCAGCTCGACCACGCGCGCTCGCTCAGGCTCGCCAAGAACGAAATGATCTGGCTCGCGGGCAATAGCTTTTATGGCAGCAAGCAGATATTCGAGCCCGGCTTTTTGGAATGGTTGGCCGGTTTCCGGCTCCCCGAATATGAGCTGACGCGGCGCGACGGACAATATGAGTTGCGCTTTGAAGGGTCGTGGGCGGAGACCACGATGTGGGAGATTCCCGCGCTCGCTATCATCAACGAGCTGCGCGCCCGCGTGGCGATGCGAACGATGAGCCGGTTTGACCTCGACGTGCTCTACGCGCGCGCCAAGGCGAAACTCTGGAGCAAGGTCGAACGGCT
>JAYTRP010000582.1:0-3360 GCA_043746145.1 Hyphomicrobiales bacterium
CTTTGTATTCTTGATTGACACCGTAAAGCAGGTCGATTAGCGTGAGAGCGACGCCGGATATTAGGCATAGGTCGCCCTTGACGTGATAATTGTCCTCAATGTCGAAAAATGGGGCGCGTCCAATGTCGCCAGCGTCGTTCACCTTGAAGACGCTGCTAGCAGCTATCACATTTGCATGCGCCGCGGATGAGTTGATGTTATTTTTTGTCGATTTTATCCAGTCAGACCTGTCCGGACAGTAAGTTTCAAGCCATTTATAACGCTTTTTGGTGAGAGGTTGCGACGGGTCAAGAATATCGCCTTCGTTAACATCGACGAAGTGTTCTCTTTCTGGTTTAGCAATCGCGAACGCGGCCGAAGCGCCGGCTTCAATTACCTGCCGCAGATCCATCATCGCTTGGACCTTGTGGAGCCGCATGGCTGAAAATAGTGCGAGAGTGTGGTATTTTTTCATATGTGAAAACATATAGCCGAACATCAAGCGGCTATGATCAATTTCTTCGACACATCTAGAAAGAAATACAGTGCACCCTCGTGCATGAACCCAGTATTTGCCATATCTAACGCTTCCGTGGACAAGCATCAGGCTTTCGCTTTGCCAGATTTCTTCGAGCGTTAATTGCGGAAAGATTGGCATCGGTTTTTTTTCCTGTGATACTGCCGTCGCAGGTGTCGCGAGATTTCTCGCGCGTCGTTCGCGCGCTTCGGCCTTGGTCCTTTTGCGCCTCTTGTTCGCAGTCATCGTCGCCGTTTGCTCTACCTAGGCGCCAACTTGAACGACAGCGGGGTGATGCGCAAATCGGGTGCGAGGCGTACTTGCATGCAACGTCCGCAAACCGCCCTTCGGCGACCACCGATGGCGGGTACCAACCGTTGGGTTTGCACCACTAGGTCGACCGGGCGTCGATCTTTTCGAGTTTGTTTAGGTAGAAGTCGGTTGCGCCTCTCGACGCCTCTTGCTCCGAGGCAGCGCGGCGCCAAAACCAACTCACAAGTATTTCATCGATCCAGGTGCGTGGGATCTGGGTGCGAAATGGTTCGCAGCCATTGGGCGAACCCAATCTCGGATAGGGTTCCCGCCGCTAGCGACAAGACCGAGTGAACGGCATCAGTCTGCGACACGGACAAACGCACGCCGTTCAACCTCAGAAATACGTACCCAGCCAGAAAGGCCGTGCGCTTGTTTCCATCGACAAACGGATGATTTCTGGCGATCCCGTACGCATACGTCGCCGCAAGATCAAAAATGTCGGGTTTGCCGTAGACATGCTGATTTCGGGCTCGCGCCAGCGCTGACTCCAGCAATTCAGGCGAACGAACTCCCCACGCTCCTCCGTGTTCGGCAATTTGCTCGGCGTGGATTTGCTCGATGGCGCAGCGCAAGAGCCAAATTGGTTCCGCCGTCACTTCGCCAGTTCGGCAAGCGCCTCACGATAGACGCTCATGCCCTCGCGGGCAAAGCGCATCTGTTCCTCATGGTCCGGTTCGGCGGCCGAGATACGCAGCGACCCGTCCTCGCCCTCCACGAGCCAAACCGTATCGCCCGCCTTGAGCTTCATTCGGCCCAACAAATCATCGGGCAGCGCGAAGCCAACCGAGCCAGCAACCGGAAGCAGCTTGATCGCCGTCATGGCTTCACCCCCGCCCAAACACATCGTTGGTCTGCGCGCTCACCCGCACGAACGTCGTGCGCTTGGGCACCTCCTTGAGATGCGCCGCGCCGATATAGGTCATGCACGAGCGCACGCCGCCCATGATCTCGTCCATCGTGCCCTCGACAGGACCGCGGTAGGGCGTCTCGACCGACTTGCCCTCGGCGGCGCGGTATTTGGCGACGCCTCCGGCGTATTTCTTCATCGCCGTCTCCGACGACATGCCATAAAAACCCATCGCGACCGGCACGCGCTCGCCGTCGCGCATCTCGTAGCGGATTTCGCCCTCGCATTCGTCGTGGCCCGCCAGCATGCCGCCGAGCATGACGAAATCGGCGCCCGCGCCATAGGCTTTGGCGACGTCGCCGGGCACGGTGCAGCCCCCATCGGCGCACACTAGACCTTTGAGGCCATGCGCGGCGTCGGCGCATTCGATGATCGCGGAGAGTTGGGGGTAGCCGACGCCTGTCACGCGCCGCGTCGTGCAGACCGAGCCGGGGCCGATGCCGATTTTGACGATGTCGGCGCCTGCCAGGATCAACGCCTCCGTCATGTCGCCGGTCACCACATTGCCCGCCATGATGACGGATTGGGGCTGCGCCTCGCGCACGCGCTTGACGGTGTCGAGAAACCGTTCCGAATAGCCGTTGGCCACGTCGAGGCAGAGAAAGCGCAAGGGGGCGCGCTCGGCGACCTTAGCGAGCTTGTCGAGATCGGCCTGCGTGACGCCGAGCGAGTAGAAGGCGTGGGCGCCGTCGGCGCTTGCGAAGAATTCGCTGAGTTGACCGTCGGGATAATGTTTGTGCAGCGCCGTCATCGCGCCCAGCCGACCCAGCGCCTTGGCCATCGCCAGCGTGCCGGTCACGTCCATATTGGCGGCGATGAGCGGAAAGCCCTTCCACTCGGTCCCGGTATGGTAGAACCGGAACGTGCGGTTGATGTCGACGTGGTTACGCGAGCTGAGGGTTGACCGCTTGGGGCGGATCAACACGTCTTTGAAGTCGAGCTTGACGTCGGTTTCGATACGCATGGCGGTTCCGCAAGCAAAGGCGTCCGCAGGGCTAACATAAAGCGGGGCGGCTGACGAGACGCGCGTGTAGGCGTCATGGTTAACAGATCATATTGCGCGGGGCCGCGCGGTGTTGCATGAAGCGCCGATGAAACGCATCCTCCCCGCCGCGTTGGCGCTCAGCCTCGCGGCCTGCGCGCCGGTCGCCGACATGACCCCCACGGCCTCGATCTCAGCGCCCGAGGCGGCGCGGGGCTCGCTCGACGAGCGCATCGCCCATTACGCCGCCGCCTACGAGGTGCCGGAAGCGCTGATCCGGCGCTCGATCCGGCGCGAGAGCGGCTACAATCCGCTGGCGCGCAACGGGCCCTATTGGGGCCTCATGCAGATCCGCTACGACACAGCGCGCGGCATGGGCTATCGCGGGACGCCCAAAGGCCTGCTGGTCGCCGACGTTAACCTGAAATACGCGGCGTGCTATCTCGCCAACGCCTGGACGCTGGCGGGCGGCAGTTCCGACCGCGCCATCGCGCTTTATGCAGGGGGCTATTTCTACGAGGCCAAGCGCAAGCATATGCTCGACCAGATGCGGGTCGCGGAAGCGGACTAGGCAGGCAATTACGTTTCGTCTCACGGGCCGTCGTGGCGAGCGAAGCGACGCCAGCAAGCTTATACACGTCGCCGCCGTTGCCAGCGCGC
>JAYTRP010000583.1:0-10388 GCA_043746145.1 Hyphomicrobiales bacterium
GCGCATGTCTAGCGCTGCGGCGCGCAATCGAGAGCATGCATACCATCGTCGTCTATCGATCGTAGATCAATTGTTTGGAAGGCTGACATGACAACGCTGATTGGAACGGAAAATCGGGCAATTGTCTATACTCACCGGCACCCGATTGGACCCAAGCTCGCGGTCAAGATGGCGGAGCGAGGGTGGTACGACCCGAACAAGAGTTCCCTCAGACCAACCCCATGGACTTCGTCGTCTATCGCGATTTTGTCGATCTAGACTACGCCATGACCAAGCAGCGCGAAGGAGGCGTCACCCTCAGCATCGCCAGCAATGGTGGCGAGATCGAGTGGCTTGCGCGGGCGGCGCTTCAAGTCAGCACGGGGGATGCCCTCAAGTTCTTGAATGACGAATATTTCGAGATCAAGGATCGGCTTTCCGGCGAGTTTGAGTTGATGGCCAATGCCCATGCCCTCGAATAGGATTGTCGGCCGATCGTCGAGAAAATGATCAACCAGGGCGGCGCCGAGGCGATTGCCGTGTCGTCAAGTTATGGCGACGGCGCGGACGGCGCCTTCCTCGACAGCCCGAAAGCTGAGGGGCTGTGGGGGTTTGCGACAGCAAACGATCTCGTGGTCCACATTCATCCACCGATGCTGTCGGTTGGGCACGAGGCGCTCATGCAGTATCGTCCTAACGAGGCGGTTAGACGTCCCTTCGACTCGACCTTCAACGGCGCCAGGATGATCGCCTCTGGCGTGTTCGATCGCCATCCAAAGCTGCAGGTGCTGATTGTTCACTTAGGGGGCGGACTCACATCGATCGTTGGATGTCTCGATTTCAACTGGCGGCTCAGTCACAAAGGAGTTCGCAATCTGCCGGCTGGCAAGCCGCGCATAAACAAGCGATTGCCGTCCGAGACTTTAATGCAAACGTCCTGGTGGATTGCATGGGGTCCAACCCGCTCGGACTGCGAGCGGCCGTTGAAATGTGCAGTACGGACCGGGTGGTGTTTGGTTCTGATTACGGTGCGGTGCCTTACGGCCTCGAGGAGCATGTCCGGATCGTTGAGGACGTGCTTGCAAGCCCGGCTGAGCGCGAACAGGTGCTCTGTCGGACAAGCAGCAGAGTATTCCGACTGGGCTTATCGGATACCGATTTTGTCACCCCCGGGGCATCGCCGATCTCGGCGGCTGCATAATAGCGGGTTCGCTGAGCCGTGGAAGAGCCCTAGACCTCTGGCGCGTCGCGGCCGGCAGGCTTTAGGTCTCGGCCGGCCCTCGCAAGGCCTGAAGGACGGCCTCGCGCACCTGCGGTGTCGCGCTCCGTTCGAGAGCGTCCCGCAGCATGCGAAGCCGTCGGCGTTCGTCGTAGAGCTGATCGAGCAGGCGCAGTACGATTGGCAGCGCATCCTCCTGCAGCCCTAAATCGTCCCGCAGTTCCCGGATCAAGCGGAGGCGGGCGACGTCGATGTCGCGAAATAGCCACGTTCCCTGTCCGCTGGTTGGGCGGACCCACTCCTCGCGAATCCAGCGCTCGACCTCCATCCTATCCAGCCCGTCGATTGTGACGACCAGCGTCTCCAAGGTGATCATGACGGAGCCTCCAGCCCCTTCCGGGGATCCCAACTCGGCGCGTCCGTGCGGTCGCGAAGGAACGTGGCTAGTCCTTCATCGGCCGGACCTAACCTTACCTGCAATGTAACATAGCTGTCGCCCGCGAGATGGCCGCCGCTCGTGGGCACACCTTTGCCGCGCAGCCGCAGCTTGGCGCCGGTGTCGGAATTTGGCCGCAGAGTCATCGTGACCGGGCCACTGATCGTCGGCACGGTCACCGGACCGCCGAGTATGGCCTCGGCCAGCGAAACGGGCAGGTTGAGGTGAATGTCGCGCCCCTCGCGGCGGAACAGCGGATGCTGCCCAACCTCGACTTCGATCAGTGCGTCGCCGGGTGGCTCGCCTGGTCCTCCCTTGCCGCGCAGCCGCAGAGTCTGGCCGCTCTCGATGCCTGGCGGGATGCTGACCTCCAGGCTGTCGCCTTCGGGCAGCAACAGGCGCTGGGCGGCGCCCCTGACCGCGTCGAGGAACGAAACTGCGAGCGTATAGCGACGGTCGGCCCCTTCGCGCCGCGTGCCGGCGCGTCCCCGTGATCCGAACATGTCGGACAGAATGTCGCCCAGGTCATTGTCGTCAAATCCCGCAGAGTAGCGCGCGCCTGACGCGCCTTCGGCATGGTCGCGATAAGATCGTTGAGTTGGCGGCGGCCCTGGCGGCGCTCGCTCTTGCCCGGCGGCGTCGATCTCGCCGCGGTCGAAGCGGGCGCGGCGCTCGGGGTCCGACAGCAGGTCCTTGGCCGCAGTCGCCGCCTTGAAGCGCTCTTCCGCCTTCGCGTCCCCGGGATGCAGATCGGGATGCGAGGTCTTGGCGAGTTTGAGGAACGCGGTCCGGATCTGCTTGTCCGTTGCGTCGGGAGCGACGCCGAGCAGCGTGTAGGGATCGTCCGCCATGAGGTCTCCGCTACGGCAAGGTCTGCAAAGTTTACGCTGCCAGCACGGTTCAACGTGCCAACTCGCCATACCCCGAAGCGTTCAGCTGGCGTTACGCGCTTATCTGCGTAGCCCCTCTTGAATTCGCGGGCTTGATATTCGTCAACCAAATGATCGACGCCCCGGCCGCGACGGTCCTGCGTATCAGGGCGTGTGGGAGCGAGCCGTCATCTCGTCGCAACGATGTGCAGCCTCGCGGGCCGGGAAAGCCCGCGAGACATCACGGGATCAGCACGGCGGCGCCTTCGAACCGCCCCGCGCGAAGGTCGGCTAACGCTTGGTTGGCTTGCTGAAGTGGATAGTGCGTCGTCTTCACGTCGATCCCCATGCCCGGCGCCAGCCCTAGGAAGTAGAGCCCATCCTGTCGCGTGAGGTTGGCAACGGAAACGAGCTGCCGCTCCTCCCATAAAAGGCGATAGGGGAAGCACGGCACGTCGCTCATGTGGATCCCGGCGCAGACGACGCGGCCGCCCTTGCGGACCGCCTGCAACGCGAGAGGGATCAACTCGCCGACGGTTGCAAAGATGATCGCGGCGTCGAGCGGCTCGGGCGGTCTCTCGTCGGAGCCGCCGGCCCAAACGGCGCCGAGGCTGCGCGCGAAAGCCTGGGTGGCGAGGTCGCCCGGACGCGTGAAGGCAAAGGTCGAGCGGCCTTGGTGGCGAATGACCTGGGCGACGATGTGGGCTGCGGCGCCAAATCCGTAGAGGCCAATCTTTTTGCCCGGCCCGGCGATCGATAACGACCGCCATCCGATCAGTCCGGCGCAGAGGAGTGGGGCAAGATCGGCGTCCGCGCCCTCGTCCCCAAGCGGGAAGGCGAAGCGCGCATCAGCGATCACGCTCGTGGCGAAGCCTCCATCGCGTGTGTAGCCCGTGAACAACGGGTCGTCGCAGAGGTTCTCCTCGTCGCTCACACAATAAGGGCAGGCGCCGCAGGTATGTCCGAGCCAGGGTACGCCGACACGCTCACCCACCCGCAGATCCGTGACGCCAGCCCCGACGGCGTCGATGCGTCCAATGACTTCGTGGCCAGGGATGATCGGCGTCCTGGGGTTGGGCAATTCGCCGTCAACGACGTGCAGGTCAGTGCGGCAGACGCCGCAAGCTGCCACCTTGACGCGGACCTCGCCCGGCCCGGGTAGGCGATCCGGCAGGTCACACCATTCGAGCGGCTCCCGCAGGGTCTTCAGCACCATTGCATACATGGCTATCTCCGATTGGCGCCGCTCAGTGCGAGACGAAGGCGCCGCAGTTGGGACGCATCAGGAGGTCGCGTGTCACACCGCCCAGCACCCGTTCACGCTGCCGACTATGTCCATCGGCGCCTGCCACAATCACGTCGGCGCGATTGTCATTGACGATCGCGCGGAGTTGCGCGGCGCCATCGCCGATCGAAGTCGCCGCAAAACATTCCGACGCAATTCCGTGACGGTCGAGCGACAAGGCCACATCTTCCAGGCGGTGGCGATCCGCCGCGACCTCCTCCTCCGCGGCGATTTCGACCACAACGATCCGAGCCGCCCCCGTCAGCAGAAGAACTGCGTCCGCGATCGACCGCCGGGCTTGGCGTGTCTCCTTCCAGGTCACCAGGACGACGCTCAGGTCAATACCGTCCGCATGAGCCGGGACGATCAGGACGGGACGGACCGCATTCAGGACCATGTTGCTGACGACGACTCGCCGGGAGGTGTCGAGGCCGTCCATCCAACGTCGGCGCCCGTGACGATACACCCGACCTGACCGGGGCTTCTGCATAGCGGGACGGCCTTGTAGGTTCCGCCTACATCGGCTCCTTGGGGAACTTCCATATTGAAGCCGAGCAATAGTGCTCCTACCAAAAGGGATTGCTCCGGCTTTTCGTCGATTTCCTCCTGAATCAATTTGATGAGCAACCGCGACCCCTGCGAATGCCCGATCAGAACAACGCCGCGACTGTGATTGTCGTAACGAAGGTAGGGGGTCCACGCGGCGACACCATCCTTGTATGCGAGATCGGGATCCCTAGGAATCGGCTTGCTCCTTATTGCGCTGCTCAAACCCGCGAGGGTGATTTGCTCGTACACTGGCGCATAGGGGCGGCAAACGGACGAGAACGGCGCAAACTGCTGCACGATAGCTCGCTTCTCGCCAAGTCCAGGAACCAGGGTGCTGTTTCCATTTGGATCTTCTGAGATGGTCGGATAAACGTAGAAACAATCGACCGCCGCGTCCTCCCTGGGCTTCCAGATCTTGAGACTTCGTGACCCATCTGCGGCGACGATGGTCGTGGGCGTGCTTGCGGCGCAGAGGTCCTTTGCTTCCGGGCGGCAAAGCCATGTTGCAGGTTGCACGTAGGCATCATTGCTATCTGCGGCGGCGATAGATCAACGAATGAGAAGTCAATCGCGAAAAGCAGTTTCGGAACTCGCATCATGCGCATCGGGCTCTCTCAATCTTGAATGCCCCAGAGGTGCTAATCGATGCGCAGAGGCAATTTAAAAAGGCGATAATCCTCAGAACGCCAGTCCACGTGGCCGTTCCCTTCGCTGACTTCGGGTTTGCATAGATAAAGCGACGTTGGACGGCTTTTGCCTCCGCCAACGTCACGACTTCAACTAAAGAATAGCCTCTGTTAGAGTATTCGGGGAACGTTCGAATAGTCAACCGAGGAAAACACTGGCGCACATGAATATTGATGATCCGGACGTTTCACTCACCAACTTAGTTCAAGAGGTTGGTCGGACCGACTTCTTTAGCGTACGTAGATGTCGTTCTCGACCGAGGTCGTGCCAGGCGCCGCCCACGCGGTAGTTCCCGCCTCGTCACGCTCGTACCAGGAATTGACTTTCCCGGTCAGCGTCACTTTTCCACCCTGGGCAGTTACATTGATTGTCGCAGGGTCGAACCATGACCGATCCAATGCGACCATGATATTATCCTTGATGGCTGCGGTGTTTGGCCTCGGCTTAACGGTAACATTGTTGGAAACGCCGATGACGCCTCTAAGTCCGCGAATATCGTTCGCTACCGCGTCGTGCTGGTAATGCCAATCGACTTGTCCCGTCAATGTGACCCAACCCTTCTCAATTGCCACCTTCACAGCCCCGCTGGGAATAGCCGAATTCCATTTCAGCCGACCGACCGCTGCCGCGGCGATCTCCTCGTCACCGTGTTTGATGTTGAAGGGCAGTCGAACTTCGATCTCCTCGACGACCGCCTTTACTGCATTGACTCGCCGTGCGGCTTTCTCAGCCGCGAATTTTTCAGAAAATGTTTCGACGTGGCCCATTAGAGTTACGACTCCCTCTTTAGCCGTGACACCGATGTGAGCGGCATTCACACTAGGCTCCCACTGCAGTTCATCGAGCACGGCCTGTTTCAGATGTTTGTCGTCAGACATGGCTTTCTCCTGGCTTGCGATAGGTCGATGACAACGCGTGACGTCATGACGCTTGATCAGATACGGGCAACGACGGCGCGCCGGTAGGCGCGGAAACTACTCAGATTGCTCAAGCAGGATTGCAGGGTCGAGAAAGGAGTGTCATCACATTCAAGCTAGTGAAATGGCAGATGCACGGCCGCACGATCGTCATTCCGCTTTAGGCCCGCCTGCTTAACGCTAAGCAGTTTGCTCGTTGAACCAAAAATTCGTCGAGCCTGCTGGCGCGAGCGGCTTTGCAGCTTGAGTCTATTTCGCTGCAGTATTGTAAGCCGTAGCGTAGCACGACGCGGACGGTTTTCCCGTTCGAGGTCGATTCAATGGTACGAGGTGGTCATCAGCTCTCGGCGTGTGTGAGGCGACAACTTCCAGGCTGAGTATTTTCCGAACCTGTCCGTATCGCGATGCTCGTCGACAAGGTGCGCTCGCATGCTTAATCTCGCACAGTTATATGTTGGCGCCTAAAGGCGATACACGATGTCCTTCCAAGGATTGACCATGATCAATGCCAATCCGAACGATAAGCAAATGAGCACGCGTATCACGCACCATAATCTGAACGAGGCCCGTATCCTCATTGTTGAGGACGACCCGACGCTTGCCTTCGCGTTAGAGCTGCTTTTGCAAGACGCCGGATTTCAAATCGCCGGCGTTGCAGGCCGGCTTAGCAGAGCGCTTACTTTAATCGAGGATGGCGCCTGCGATGCGGCCTTGATCGACGCCGAACTCGCGGGAGAAAGCGCCAAACCCGCCGCTTTGGCGCTAGTGGCCCGCGGGATTCCATTTATCGTCGTTTCCGGTTCTTCGCTCGAGCAACAGCGCCAAGTTTTTCCGGCGGGACGCTGCCTTCAGAAACCTTGCCGGCCCGACGACCTCATTCGAGCGGTGCGCGACCTATTTCCCGTGCGCTAATTGCGCTTTTTAGGCCAGGCGAGCGACCATGTGAGTGCTACATAACGATGCCGCGCGGTGTGCGCGCGGCTTCAACTTCGCCTCAATCGCGACGAGCTGCTGTCGGCTACATATTTTCTAAAATATTTTCCTTTACGCATTCCAGCTACCGCCTCCAATAGATGTATAAGCCCTTGACCTTTCCCTTACAGTGCAGGCGTGCGCGCTCAGTCCGCACCTGAGCACGGCGCGCAGCAATGTGCCGCTGTTTACGGGCAGCACGAAGCGTGGCGCGAGAGCGTTGTCACATTCGGCACAGTTGGTTGTCTTCGGCCGCTGACCCGGCGCCCCAACAATAGGGCGGCTGGATCCGCGCTCATTGGCGGTTAGAAAATTGCGGCCACTATAGGCAGGACACGATATTTACCGAATACCCGTCGGGCTTTCGCAAAACTGCTAAACTTAATACGCGATTGCATTCTTCGCGTCCAATATCTGCGCATCGGCCGGATGCAGGAACACGCGCAAGCCACGCTCGCGCGCGGTTCTCGACAATATTGTAATTGTTAAATTCGAGAGTATCAAACGAGGTGTGATTGCTATCATTCATAGCAGAAGTGGTCGCCCGTGAAGTACCTCCTTCACGCGGGCTAGGTCGGAAACCATGAACGGTCGCTCTCCCAGGCGGCAGCAAGGACAGGGTTGGTTGCATCGCCAGATGGGCTTCGCTGACGCTGTGACATACACCCGCGATCCCGCACTTGAGGATCGAATTGAAGTTCTTGGCGATACTGTTGTGAAAATTGCCGCCTAGCCGCACGTATTCGCTGGCCAAATGGTTGACCGTATCGTAACTGCCGAACTCGGCTCCGGTCTCGGATAGATCGTGCTCTCGTCGGTCATCAACGAATTAGCGCGGTTGACGCTATTAAAGATCACTTCGCGAACCGCTTTCGCGGTCACGTCCGCAACGTGACGAGAATGAACGCGACCGTTGCAATCAACCAAGGAAGCGACCGCTGTCTCCAGCGCAGGCTCCTTGAAAGCGCGGTCCTTGGTTTTGCCGCTGACGTAGGTGTCATCAACGTCAACCACCTTGTTAGCGCCGCCAGAGCCGCCTGTAGCCGTATGGCTGTCGTCGCCCATCGGCTCGCGGATGCGATGGCAGAGGGACCAAGCTGTTCGGTATGAGGCAAGATCAAAATTGCGCATTAGTTGATGCGCGCTCATGCCCTTTTTGCTGCAAGCCAAAAGATGGATCGCCAGCAACCATTTGTGTAGTGGAATCTGCGAGCGTTCCAAAACGGCGCCTGTGCGGCAGGTGGAGTTATTGCGGGAGTCGCGGGAGAGGAACATACCGTTTTGTGTCTTTCCAGGCATCCGAATGACGTTCAGCGAACCGCGGAGAGAGCAAACGACGCCGCTAGCCCATCGCGAGGCTTCGATGTGTTCGCGGGCGGCGTCTTCGTCGTGAAAGCGGGTTTCGGACAAGCTGGTCATGGTCATCTCCAACGACCTCAACATGCACCGTCTGTGATTCACAGTCAGGCGCATAATTGCCGGAGGTTCTAGTGTATTTAGGCCACTACGAGACCAGCGTGGACGTTCGGCTCTCTAACGAACTGGTCAATTGCGGGGCGATCGGTGAAATCTGAAATTCTCCGCAAGTGCTGAACATTTTAGAAAACGTTGGCTGGCGCTCAGGATTAGTTCGGCGCGGCTGTTGGGCTAGTAGACGCCATGTTCGACGATGCGGCCGCTAATGTTGGCGAGGTGTCCGGAATTGTGGCTTGGAAAGGCAGGCAGAGCGGGCGGCGATATTGCACCAGCGGCGACCCCGCCGCCGCCGAAAAGTTTGCTTCAGAGCTACTGATCTCAGGGCTACGCAATGGCTTGGCCCTCGCAGTTTGATTGAGCGTACTTTAATGTAGAATTGTGTAGGAGGCCCCGATCGAGGGTCGAAAGCGACGTATTCCCACCCTCTGTGTCAGTGCGTCCCCTTCGGCTTACGGCAGTGTCACAGGTTTTGCCCCTGGAGGCCGAAATGGGTGTTAAGATCCGCAAGCCAAACGTCATCTCTCCTATCTGGCTAGGAATTTAAACATGCCGGGCAGTAGCAAGAAGACGGTCAAGGCTGATCGGACTACGCGGCTACAAAGGGCGCCGCCGGCCTACCGGACTGGGCATCAAGCTATCGATTTTCCCGTCATTGGGGTCGGCGCGTCCGCCGGCGGTTTGGAAGCTTGCACAAAGCTACTCGAAGGGTGGCACAACGCCGACGGCTTGGCGTTGATCCTTGTCCAGCATTTAGATCCCACGCACGAGAGCCTTATGGTCGAACTGCTGACCGGGCACACATCTCTAACGGTGCTCCAGGCGACGGACGGAATGCCAGTGGAGCGAAACCATCTTTACATTATTCCGCCTGCTTCCTTTCTGGATTTCCGGGAAGGCGCCCTTCGCATAATTCCGACCCCGGCGACGCGTGGCGCTCACTTGCCATTCGACTTTTTGCTACAAACGATGGCGCTGGAATGCCGCGAACACGCTGTCTGCGTCGTATTATCTGGCGCCGGAGCAGATGGCAGCGTTGGTCTGAAAGCCATCAAGCAATACGGCGGCTTCGTCATCGTGCAGGAGCCAAGCGAGGCAGGGTATGACGGAATGCCGCTCAGTGCCATTGCAACCGGCGATGTCGATGTGGTGCTCCCTTTAAACGATATCCCGGGGGCGATCATCCACAGGCTGTCAGAGACCGGTCCGCGGGAGGCGACGAACCGTGACAATTTTATAACGGACCGGCTGCCGGAGGTTGTAGAGCTGCTGCGCGCCCGGACAACTCACGATTTCACTCTCGATAAGCCCGGAACTCTCAAGCGGCGGGTTGAACGACGTATGGCAATGGCCGCCATTAGCGCCGATGATATGAAGAAGTACGTCGATGTGCTTAAACACGATCCGGCTGAAGCCGAGCAACTTGCAAAAGACCGTTTGATTCACGTGACCGGTTTCTTCCGAGATCCTTCCGTATTCGAGGTCCTCTCGAACACCATTGCTCCTGAGCTAGTCAGCGGTCAGAATATAGATAATACACTTCGTGTTTGGGTCCCCGGGTGCAGTACCGGGGAGGAGGCATATTCCCTCGCAATAGTATTTATGGAGAAAATTGCCGCTGCCGACAGAAGTATCAAGCTCCAGATTTTTGCTTCTGATGCGGACGCGGAGGCGATTGCTTTTGCTAGAGAGGGTCTTTACCCAGATTCGATAACGGGAGATGTAAGCTCCCTTCGCCTGAAAGGTTTTTTTACCAAAGAGGATCACGGTTATCGGGTGCTACCCGAACTCCGAGGGACGGTTGTATTTACCGTCCAAGACCTTCTAACAGACCCGCCGTTCTCCCGCATTGATCTCGTGTCATGCCGCAACGTCATGATTTATCTTGGCCCGGAGGCGCAACGAAAGGTAGTTTCCATCTTCCATTTCGCCTTGAAGAAGGGAGGTGTCCTGCTTCTCGGCAATTCTGAGAGCGTCGGCGACGTAACAGAGCGCTTCCAGG
>JAYTRP010000584.1:0-3354 GCA_043746145.1 Hyphomicrobiales bacterium
CGTCCGTCTTTCGAACGACAGATCGGTCCATGAGATCATTTAGCAGGTATCGTGTCACGACTGGATCTTTGCCAATCGACCGCTCGACCACCCCCACCACGCTCTTTCCCGAGGCTTTCAGTTTCTTGAGAATTTCAAGGTAAAGCGCGACAAATTGCCGATCATCTTTGCCACCGTCCCACATCGGATCATTGAGAAAATCACGACAGGCTTGCAGTTCGTATGCCGGAAAATCGTCCAGGCCATAAGGAGAAACTGGGTTGATCAGCGGTCCGTGAAGGAGAATTTGGTCGGGAGCGTCGGAACGATCGGCCAGATGCCACACAGCGCTTATTTCGGAAATAATTCGTGCAGCATCGCGAAGTTTAGCCACGTCTGCGAAGTCGTCGTCGTAAAGAAATCCATCGTTGCTGTAGAGGTCGTCCACAATTGCCAACTCAATGTTGAATTGCTCACGCTGCTTTGGGTCGGTTTCTCCGGGACGAACTATGTAGCTCCCAACTCTGATACCAATCGGGGCTGCGGACGGGAGCTCGATGTTCGCGACGCCGCCATCGAGGAATGCGACCGATTGTCCTTTGAGCTCGCGCCAATAAGCTCCCGGTTGGTAGGCAATGTGACCGATGAGGTCATTCGCTTCAAGGATTAGACGAACTGTGGAGGCTATTGCTGAAAGCCGCTCGATATAGTTTTCTTGTGCCTGAGCCGACCCCCGAGCCGCTACGTGGAGCATTCCTGCCAGGAACGCTCCTTGGCTAACCCGAACCTCAATCCGCCGGCGAATATTATCTGTGTCGGCCATTTCTACTCCCTGTCGGAAGCTTATCCGCCAGCCGGGGTCGTGGGCAAGTGTCCCCTGCCGATTAGAGGACGGCAAGCTTCATGGCGTCGGCCCTGAATTGAGCCACGACGACTATCATGCTGCTGACAGGGCAATCTCTTGCCTGGTCAATCGCGTTCGAAACCGGTAGCGCCCCCGCGATGATACGAACCCTCGATCTATTCTGCGGTGGCGGCGGTAGCAGTTGGGGTGCACAAGCGGCCGGCGCGACAATCGTGTGCGGCGTCGACGCGGACGCGACTGCTGCCGGCGTGTTTCGCGACAACTTCGGACAAGATGCCGCCAAGCGGCTGACACTCACAGAACAATCAAACGCGGCCGATTTGGGCGGGATCGGTGACATCGATCTTCTGCTCGCATCACCCGAGTGCACCAATCACACTTGCGCGCGTGGTAGTCGCCCCCGCGACGACAGCAGCCGCCGAACGGCCAACTACGTCTTACAGTTTGCAGCGGACCTCCATCCGCGATGGATTGTCATAGAGAACGTGGTGAATATGAAGCGGTGGCTAGGCTATGAGCCGATCGTTTCTGGCCTTTCGACCCTTGGGTACAATGTCTCGGCACAAGTTTTAAACGCTGCAGACTTTGGAGTGCCTCAGAACAGGCGCCGCCTTTTTTTGCTAGCCGATGCGCTGGCTGCGCCACCTGAAATCCAGGGACGGAAGCAGAAAGCCAAGACGGCGCGAAGCATTCTTGATCCGCTGGGCACTTGGCAGTCCAGGCCACTTTATCGTTCGGGGCGAGCGCCCGCTACGATCGAGCGCGCGGAACGTGCAATGGCAGTACTCGGCAGGAATAATGATTTCTTGATCGTATACTACGGTTCGGACGGCTCCGGTGGCTGGCAGGGGCTCGACCAGCCGCTTCGCACAATGACCACGCTCGACCGATTTGGCTTGGTCACTTGGACCGCGGGGGAGCCAATGTTGCGGATGCTTCAAGTACCAGAGCTTCGCCGGGCAATGGGCTTCTCGCGAGGCTTTCGGCTCGAGGGCCGACGGCGCGACAAAGTTCGCGTTTTGGGAAACGGAGTAGCCCCGCCGGTTATGAAAGCGATCGTGTCTCAGCTTTGCCGAGTCTAGCCGAGCTTCCTAAACGCTCGGTGTCAATTTCTTGTCAGCCCGGGGAAACTCATTCGCGAGCCAATTTCGCACTGATGGGACGTCACCTAAGCCATGTGCCCGGAGCAAATTGGCAATGTCAGCACCCGAAATAATCATTATCGGGTGCTGATCTTCCTTTATCTCCCGATACGCTTGTAAATCGACATAACTCGTGGTGATGAGGATACCGAATTGACGATGTCTCAATCGTGAAATCAAGCGAGACAGTTCCCGTACGCCTACAGAGTTTGTCGGGCTATAGCACTTAGCTTCCATGGCAAAATCGATCAGGATTGCCCCGGGGCCGTCGCCAAGGCGGACCTTTCCCACGCCATCCCGACCCCCATCTCGTGATGGGCGCGTCAGATCGAATTGGGCGATGTTTGGCAAGACCAGCTTCGTAAGTGATGCAGCGCATTGTTCAAAAGCGTGCGGATCAGGAGAGAAGTACCCATGAACAGCGGCGATTAATCGTTTACCGTTGTCGTCGGCAGGTGTTTGTTCTTGCCGAGTGCGATATTCAATTGAGCGCTCGCTAAGGAGCGCGTGAGACGTCCCTGAAGCCACCCATCGCTGCCAACCTGCAGGCGCATTGCTACTTGCTGGTTTCCCCGAGATGATGTCATTCAACCAATCGCGCGATAGTCTGCCGATGTCGAGTATTGTAAAGATTGCGCGGTAGTTCTGAAATCTGAGACCTCGCTTGAATTTCCATATCGCTACCAAATCCTCGGATGGAGGTATGTTGGCGGCACCGGGCACCACTAACCCAATAAATCGCACGTCGCGCCAGTTGCCTGTCGTTGCAAAGGCGAAAATGGGAGGCATACGCTGACGATCAGCTTCGTCGCCGTGCGCAAGTTCAAAAACTCGTCTGAGTAAATCGTTACCCCTTCGGGGAGTTTCGTGAAGGCCACGCCCCGGCTCTTTATTGTCTCCGAAATAAGTCAACGTTCCGGTCTCGGGGTCGAGGGTGTCAGGCCAGTCTGGATCGGTCAAACTGGTAGTGAGTACCACCATGTCCAGGTTGTCGATCGATCCCCGATAGCGAAACCCTCCGCTGTTGCTTACTTGCAGAAGCCGACCCAGCGGATCATCGCCGGCATTCCCCATCCGCGCGCCCTGATAGACCGCGTCCACCAGCAGATCAGCAGTTGGAAGCTCGGTTAGGGGAATAGTTGTCATTGGCTTCTCTTGCCTCACATTGCTCGGCAGGCCCAGTCGGGTTTGGCCGGGTTGCCCCGCTATCGTCCTTCGCGCGGCTTCAAATTGCTCTATTTGACGATGTCGTCGAGGCGTGGACCTGTCATCGACACGTGAACCATGTCGGTTACGAGGAATCGCGGGACGAACAGCGGGGAAGATTAACGATGCCGACGGCCGAGGAGATCGTAACTGAGAAGATCG
>JAYTRP010000585.1:0-3353 GCA_043746145.1 Hyphomicrobiales bacterium
CTCGGCGACACCGTGCGCGAGCAGGAGGGCGCGGAAGTGTTCAGCCTGCTCGAGCGCATCCGGCAAGCCTCGATCCGCTTCCACAGGGACAACGAAGTGGGAGCGCGGCGCGAACTCGCGGCGACGCTCGACAGTCTCGACAACGATCAGACCTTCGCGATCGTACGCGCCTTCAGCTACTTCTCGCATCTCGCCAACATCGCCGAGGATCAGCATCACACCCGCCGCAACCGCGCGCATGCGATCCGCCGCTCGGCCCCGCGGCCGGGTTCGTTGCGCCACGCCTTCGTGCGTGCGCGTGAAGCGGGGCTCGACGCTTCGACTTTGCGCAATTTTTTCGACAGCGCGCTCGTCAGCCCGGTGCTCACTGCTCATCCGACCGAGGTGCGTCGCAAGAGTACGCTGACTCGCGAACTCGAAATCGCCCAGTTGCTTGATAAGCGCGAGCGGAGCGCGGGCGACGACGCTGAAATCGCAAATGGGGAGGAGCAACTACGCCGCGCGATTCTGCTGCTGTGGCGCACGAACATGCTTCGCCAGACGCGGCTGAAGGTGATCGATGAAGTTGCGAACGGGCTGACCTATTACGACTACACGTTCTTCCGCGAAATCCCACGGCTCTACGCGGCGGTTGAAGACGAACTTGCCGTTTGGGATCCGAAGTCCGCCTCGCAGCGCGTCAAACCATTCCTTTGCGTCGGGTCTTGGATCGGCGGCGATCGCGACGGCAATCCTTACGTGAATGCGGATGTTCTTGGCGAAGCGATGCGGCTGCAAAGCTCGCGCGCGCTCGAGCACTATCTGGAGGAACTGCACGACCTCGGCGGCGAACTGTCACTCAGCGCGACGCTGATGCGCGTTACGCCGGAACTCGCCGCCCTCGCCGACCGCTCGACGGATCAGTCCGCCGCGCGACAGGACGAGCCCTATCGGCGCGCGATAGCGGGGATCTATTCGCGCCTCGCCAAGACTGCCGCGGAACTCGATCATGTCGTGGCGTTGCGCCAACCGCTCTCTGACGCTGCGCCCTACCGCGAGTGTGAGGAAGTCGCCGCCGATCTCGCGATTATCGCGCAATCGCTGGAAAGCAATGGCGGCGCTATTCTGGCGCGGGGACGGTTGCGCGAGTTGCGGCGCGCGCTCGATGTGTTCGGATTCTACCTCGCGCCGCTCGACCTTAGGCAAAACACCGATGTGCATGAGCGAACAATCGCCGAATTGTTCGCCGCCGTCGAACCGGGAATCGATTATCGCAATCTCGACGAAGAAGCGCGCATCGCGCTCCTACGCAAGGAACTGGTTTCGCCGCGCCCGCTCATCTCGCCGTTCCACGTCTATGGAGAGGAGACGACCGGCGAGCTAGCGCTGTTCCGCACCGCAGCAAAGCTGCGACGCAAGTACGGACGCGACGCCCTGCGCATTTGCATCATCTCGCAGTGCGAAAGCGTGTCCGACCTGCTCGAACTGGCGATGCTCCTCAAGGAAGTTGGCCTGGTCGGCGCGGATGGAAGCGCGCAAATGAACATGGCGCCGCTGTTCGAGACGATCGACGCCTTGCGCGCCTGCGTCGACGTCATGGACCGCCTGCTTGCGCTGCCGGAATACCGCAAATTCGTCGACTCGCTCGGCGGTGAGCAGGAAGTTATGCTCGCCTATTCCGATTCAAACAAAGACGGCGGATTTATCACCTCGGGCTGGGAGCTCTACAAGGCCGAGATCGGTCTCGTCGAAGTGTTCAAGCGCCATGGCGTTCGCATTCGCCTTTTCCACGGCCGTGGCGGCTCGGTCGGACGCGGCGGCGGCCCAAGCTATGAGGCGATCCTCGCGCAACCCGGCGGCGCGGTGCAGGGGCAGATTCGCATCACCGAACAGGGCGAGGTGATCTCCAGCAAATATTCCAATGGCGAAGTCGGCCGGCGCAATCTCGAGACGCTCGTCTCGGCGACGTTGGAAGCGACTTTGTTGCAGGAAAAGGTCGCCTCGCCCGATCCGGTGTATCTCTCCACCATGGACACGTTGTCGGGCGCGGCTTTCAAAGCCTATCGTGGGCTGGTTTACGAGACCGAGGGGTTCGTCAAATACTTCTGGTCTTCGACCGTGATCACGGAAATTGCGACGCTCAACATCGGCTCGCGTCCCGCCTCCCGAAAGAAGACGCAAGCGATCGAGGATCTACGCGCCATCCCTTGGGTGTTCTCCTGGGCGCAATGCCGCCTGATGCTGCCCGGCTGGTATGGCTTTGGGTCGGCAGTGAAGGCTTATCTCGCGGCCGATCCCGAGCATGGGCTCGAACATCTGCAATCAATGTATAATAATTGGCCGTTCTTCCGCACCCAATTGTCCAACATGGACATGGTGCTTGCGAAGTCCAGCCTGGCGATCGCCTCGCGTTATGCTCAGCTCGTGCCAGATGTCGTGCTGCGCGAAACGATCTTCTCGCGCATATCCGAGGAGTGGAAAGACTCGGTTGATGCGCTCAACGCGATCATGCAGCAACCGCATCTGCTCGCTCATAACCCGCTGCTGCTGCGCTCGATCCGCAACCGTTTCCCCTATCTCGATCCGCTGAACCACGTGCAGGTCGAGTTGTTGAAGTTGCATCGCGGCCATTCCACCAGCGAAAAGGTGCTGACGGGGATTCAGCTGACGATTAACGGCATTTCAGCGGGATTGCGAAACAGCGGGTAACTTTATCCCGCCGTGAATGTTGATTCATAAACACTGGCGAACTCTGTTCCAACTGCAGACCGAGAGGGTCGGCTGTCTGCTTGATCGTGGTCCAAGGTTTTGCCGAGGCAATCTGTTGTGTAAAGATAAGCCTTATGGAGTATCGAATTCTTAAGCGAGCAAACTATTTGCGTGCTTATGAAATCATTTCCATCGTCGCAGTATTAGCCTTTGCTGGCGTCATTACTGAGGCTAAAGCGATGCTGGTCTACTTCTAATATTCAGACCAGATTATCGTAACGACAGACGAACGGCGCAGCGGCCCCGTTAACGCGCCGCCAGAAGTCGCGCCTTCAATAGCAGCCCGCTGGCGAGCGCCTCATCAGGGTGATCAAATCACAGTTCAGTTGAGCTTCAGTCGCGACGGCTCGATCTTCGGCAGGCCGCGCGTCAACTACGTAAAGCCGGCGAATGGCTCAACCCCTCAGGCGCTGTCAGAGTCGATACTTGAGGCTATCAACTCGTGTTTGCCGCTCCATTTACCGTAGATTTGGCAACCGATATCGCGGGCCAAGTCTTCGTAATTCGATTGGACACTTCTAAAAACCTAGCTCTCGGCTGCGATTTCTGATTCCCTCTTGGTTGACGGAGCGGAGGCGAATCGATGCGGGGTCAGGCGGGGTTTT
>JAYTRP010000586.1:0-3350 GCA_043746145.1 Hyphomicrobiales bacterium
TCCGAGGCCGGCTACATGAATCTCATGCGGCTCACCTCGGAAGCGTGGCTCAAGCCGCAAGCCGGCGATACCCCGCATGTTACACTTGCCGCCCTCGAAGCCGGTTGCGACGGGCTCATCGCCCTCACAGGCGGCCCGGCCGGACCGCTCGACCGCGCCCTCGCGCAAGAGTTACACGAAGTAGCAGCGGCTCGTCTGGGGCGTCTTGAGGGTTTGTTTCGAGGCCGGCTCTACGTCGAATTGCAGCGCCACGGTCTGGACATCGAGACGCGCGTCGAGCCCGGCCTGATCGACCTCGCCTATCGCCATTCCCTGCCGCTCGTCGCCGCCAACGAACCCTATTTCGCCGACAGCTCCGACCACGAGGCGCACGACGCCTTGCTGTGCATCGCCAGCGGCTCGCTGGTGGGGGACGACGAACGGCGTCGGCTGACGCCCGAGCACCGCTTCAAGACGCGCGCGGAAATGCTCGCACTTTTTGCTGATCTACCCGAGGCGACAAAACATTCCGTCGAAATTGCCCGGCGTTGCGCCTGGCGACCGCGCACCCGAAAACCCATTCTGCCGCGCTTCACCTCCATCGATGGCGCCCCGCTCGACGAGGCGGCGGAGTTGCGTGCGCAAGCCCATGCCGGCCTTGCATGGCGCCTGGAGACGGCCGGCGTTGCGCCAGGCCACAGCCAGACTGACTATCGCGCGCGCCTCGATTTCGAACTTGACGTCATCGCCAAGATGGAATTTCCCGGTTACTTTCTCATCGTTGCAGATTTCATAAAGTGGGCGAAAGGGCAGGGCATTCCGGTCGGCCCAGGGCGCGGTTCCGGCGCCGGCTCTCTTGTCGCGTGGTCGCTGACCATCACCGATCTCGATCCCATCCGTTTCGGCCTGCTGTTTGAGCGCTTCCTCAATCCCGAGCGGGTGTCGATGCCGGATTTCGACATTGATTTTTGTCAGGACCGCCGCGATGAAGTGATCCGTTACGTGCGCGACCGCTACGGCCGCGACCGGGTCGCGCAAATCATCACGTTTGGTTCGTTTCTGGCGCGCGGCGTCATGCGCAACGTCGGTCGCGTGCTGGAGATGCCGCTTGGCCAAATCGACAAGCTCGCCAAACTCGTGCCGCAAAATCCTGCCGCGCCCGTCACCCTCGAACAAGCCTTTGCAAACGAACCGCGCCTGCGCGAAGCCGCGCAAACAGATCCACGCGTAAAATCCATGCTGGACATCGCGCGCAAGCTCGAAGGGCTCTACTCCAACGCCTCGACCCACGCCGCTGGCGTCGTCATCGGCGACCGCCCGTTGCATGAGCTGGTGCCGCTCTACCGCGATCCCAAATCCGACATGCCGGCGACGCAGTTCAACATGAAATGGGTCGAGCCGGCAGGCCTGGTGAAATTCGATTTCCTCGGCCTGAAGACGCTGACGACCTTGGCGATCACGGTGCAGTTGTTGCGGCGGCGCAACGTCACCGTCGACATTGGCAAAATACCGCTAGACGACGCGAAAACCTACGCCATGCTGGGACGCGGCGAGACCATCGGCGTGTTTCAGGTGGAAAGCGCGGGAATGCGCAAGGCTCTCACCGAAATGCGCGCCGATCGATTCGAGGATATCATCGCGCTCGTCGCGCTCTATCGGCCGGGTCCGATGGCCCACATTCCCACTTATTGCGCCCGCAAACTTGGCGAGGAGGAACCCGACTATATTCACCCGATGATTGAACCGGTGCTCAAGGAGACGTTCGGCGTCATCATTTATCAGGAGCAGGTGATGCAGATCGCCCAGCTGCTGTCCGGCTATTCGCTCGGCGAGGCCGACCTGCTGCGGCGCGCCATGGGCAAGAAGATCAAGTCTGAAATGGACGCGCAGCGCGACCGTTTCGTCAGCGGCGCGCTGGAGCGCGGTCTGAAGCAAGCCAAGGCCGACGAGATTTTCGATTTGCTGGCGAAATTCGCTGACTATGGGTTCAACAAAAGTCACGCCGCCGCCTACGCGCTGATCGCCTACCAAACCGCTTGGTTCAAGGCCAATTATCCCGTCGAGTTTCTCGCGGCGTCGATGAGCCTCGACAAAGGCAATACAGACAAGCTGTCGGAATTTCGCAACGAGGCGCGGCGGCTCGGCATCCGCGTCGATCCGCCGTGCATCAACGCCTCCGGCGTCGATTTCGAGGTGCACGGAGATAGCCCCGACAACCTGTCGATCCGCTATGCGTTTTCCGCCGTGAAGGGCGTCGGCTCGGGTCAGGCGCAGGCGCTGGTTGCGCAGCGCGGCGAAAAACCATTCGCCGGTTTCGCCGACTTCGCGCGCCGTCTCAATCCGCGCGAGGTCAACAAGAAGGTGCTGGAAAGCCTCGCCGCCGCCGGCGCCTTCGACACACTGGAGCCCGATCGCGCCCGCGCCTTTGCGGCGATGGAAAGCGTGCTGGCGCTGGCTGGTCAATCCCAGGACGATCGCGCCATCGGCCAGACCGCCATGTTCGGCGCCCTGGAGGGGGCCAACACGTTCCGTCTGCGCGAAGCTGCGGCGTGGACCGCAGCCGAGCGGCTAAAGCGCGAATTCGACGCCGTCGGATTCTTTTTGTCAGGACATCCGCTGGACGACTACGCCGGCCTTTTGCAGCGGCTTCGCGTCGAGCGGTGGGCGGATTTCGTACATTCCGTCAAACAGGGCGCGTCGTCGACGCGGGTCGCGGCAACGGTGCTGGATCGCACCGAGCGGCGCACCAAATCCGGCTCCAAGATGGGCATTGTGACGCTCTCCGATCCCTCCGGTCAGTACGAGGCGATTATTTTTCAGGAAGGCCTGAACCAGTACCGCGATTTTCTCGAAAAAGGCGCCGCCGTGCTCATCGCGTTGCAAGCCAACCTTGAGGGCGAAGAGGTTCGCGCCCGCATCGTCACCGTCGAGCCACTCGAGCAGGCGGCGGCCAAAGTGCAAAAAGGGCTGCGCATTTTCCTGCGCGACGAGCAGCCGCTCGAGTCGATTTCGCGTCGGCTTTCCCAGCGCGGCGAGGGCGAAGTGTCGCTGATCCTGATGCTGCCAAGCGCACGCAGCGAGGTCGAAGTCAGATTGCCGGGGAAATTTCTTGTTTCCTCGCAAATTGCCGGGGCTTTGAAAGCCATCCCCGGCATCGTCTCGGTCGAGCACGTATAATCGCGCTATTAATTAAAAATTCAGTTTGTTTGATCACCTCGCGTTTGCACTTCGCGGCTAGAGGTGCCGCGACGAGGTGAACCATGTTCCGTTTTTATGCAGTCAGGTTCTTTGCGGGTTGTCTCTGCGCGGTTTTCGCGACCCATTCCCAGGCCGAAGTTGGCGCCGATCCGCAAGCTGCCTTGAAGCCCATT
>JAYTRP010000587.1:0-3348 GCA_043746145.1 Hyphomicrobiales bacterium
CGAGAAATTCTATCGCCTGGACGGCGGCGATCAGCAGAAAGCGCATAGAGGGCGTAGCCGCACGGTCAGCGCCGAGTTCACGCAGCCGCTCTGTTTGCAATTCGTTGGTCGCGGCGCTTTCTGTCGAGAGCGCGCGCGTTTCAACTTCGACGGCGCGAAGTTGATCTGCTGAAAAGAGACCCATAGCTTGCCTCGTTAATACGTCGCTTATGCCGCGATCGGGCGAGCTTTTTGCGACGACTTGCCTACGTTGCGCGCCGCGAGCGCGTCCTGGTAGCTGTCGAGAATCGCGTCTGCCATGTTCTTTATGGAAAAATGGATGCGCACGTGAGCGGCCAGGCTTTCGGCCTGCGCTATCTGCAGCGACACTGGCGTTTCCATAAGGTCAATCATGCGTCGCGCGAGGTCGCGCGGGTCGTCGCTAGGTCCAAGCCGATCTTGAAACGGCCCGAGAATTTCCGGGATGCCGCCGACGTTGGTTGCGATCAGCGGCATGGCCGCGGCCGCCCCTTCGAGTACGACGTAGGGCATGGATTCAGCTCGCGAGGGAACAACCAAAATGCGGCCCCTCGAGAGAGCGTCGCGGATCGGCATCGGGCCGGGAAAATCGACCTTGTCGTCGAGCCCGAGCGCGCGGGCGCGTGCGATCAGCGAGTCGCGATCCGGCCCCGAACCAACCATGACCGCGCTTGGCGCCACGCCGCGCGTGCGCCAGATCAGCACCAACGCGTCGAGCAGCGTATCGATGCCTTTGGCCGCGCGCAGTTCGCCGACATAGACAAAGTCCGCGGCGTCCGCGCGCGGCTTCGCTCGCGTGAATTCCTCTTCGCGAAGTCCGTTCACCACGACACGGCGCACGCCGCCCTGGGATATGCCCACCGCAGCGTCGCATTTGCGGCGGATATGGTCGCTCTCGAACAGGAACAATTCGGTGTGTCGCGAGAGCAACCGTTCGACAAACATATAGAGTTCATGAGCACGTGTGCCGGGCTGGTAGTTGAAGCTGCCGCCATGCGGTGTGTAGGCGTGAACGGGTTTGCCGGGGATGTCGAGAACGGACGAGAGGCGCCCGTAGAGACCGCCCTTCGAGCCGTGGCCATGCACAACGTCGGGACGAACCTGCCGAAGCCAGCCGCGGAAATTGCGCATTGCCGCGAAGTCGCTCAACGAGGGGCTGCGGCTGATTGGGTGAACGCCGACGCCTAGCGCCGGGCCGCCGGGAATACGGGCGATCGCGTCGCGCACGCGCGCACTATCTCCCCCGCTGTCGAAGTACAATCCGATTTGGTGACCGCGCGCCGCCTGTTCGACCGAGAGGTCGATCACATGCCGGAACAAGCCGCCGAGCGGAGCACGAAACACATGCACGATACGCAGTGCGTTGGTGGACAACACGATCTCCCGGCAATCGACGTTTTCGTCGAGACGCCGGCGACCTTATCGGCAGTTCCTAAAAGAAGCGTTCCCGAACAGTTATGGTGTCTCCCGGCCGAAGCGCGAAGGTCAGAGGCACGTTGGCCGTAATTGGCCGCTCATCCAAGGTCCGCGTTAGATCCACCGTGCCCTGGTAGCCGCGCGGACCAAAGCCACCCGCAATGGCGATCGCGTTCTGAACCGTCATCCCATCGACGAACGGATACTGACCTGACGTATTCACCTCACCGAGCACGAAGAATGGACGGAACGCTTCCACTTCGACGGAGACTTTTGGCTCGCGAAGATAGCCGCCGCGCAACCGCGACTCGATGTTTCTGGCAAGTTGTTCCGCGGTCTGACCCTCGGCTTTCACCACGCGAATCAAAGGCATGTCGATATTGCCGGCGCCGTCGACCGCGAAAGAGTTGGTGAGGTTCTCCTGACCAAACACGATCACTCTCACGCGATCGCCGCTTGCCAGCCTGTAGGGAGCGTCCAACGAAGTGCGAAGCGCCTCCGCTCCGTACCGGGGCGCGGAACAGCCGTTGAGCACTAACGCTGTTATAGTCAAAGCGAGAAAGACGCGTTTCATGACTTGATACCGTACCGCATGACTCGACTATCGTTTTAGGTCCTCATGGTTAATGAAAGGCCAACGGCGATTTCTTCGTTGCGTCAATTAACTCGAAAGCAACCATAATCGAGCAGAACTTCTTCTGTGAGTGGAAGTGCGTCGGGAGCCGGGCATGGAACATCGAGACGAAGCCGACCCGCAGGCGCTTGATCTGCCGCGTCTGTACGCCGCGCTTCGGGCGCGCAAAATGACGATTATTGTTCCCACCGCGTTGGCGCTTTTAGCCGCGCTGGCGTTCGTAATGACGACAACTCCGCGCTACACCGGTGTCGCGAAAGCGCTGCTCGAGAGGGCCGACGCCTATTACAGCCGCCCCGACAAGGCGACGCCAGAACTCTCCACGCCGATCGACGAAGACGAAGTGCAAAGCCAGGTGGAGGCGGCTAAATCGCCCGACATCGCGCGCAAGGCGATGGCCATCCTGCATGTGGGCGACCGGACCGAATTCAATTCGCGTGGGTTTCTTTCTTCTCTATTTGGCGCGTTTGGAAGCAGCGAGGATCCGGCTCGGCGCGAGGACCGTCTGCTCGAAGCGTTCAGCAGCCGGGTGAACGTGCTCTCGCCCGCCAAGTCGCGCGTGTTGCAATTCGAATTTTCGAGCTCGGATCCTGAATTTGCCGCGCGCGGCGCCAACACGATGGCGCAACTCTTTCTCGAGTCGCAACGCGATGCGAAAGGCACGGAGGCGAAGGCGGCGGCGAATTGGCTTTCAGGCAAGATCGATCAACTTCGCACCAAAGTCGCCGAAGCGGACACAAAGGTTGAGGGTTTGCGCGCCAGCGCCGGTCTCATGGTCGGCTCCAACGGTATGACGGTGCCGGCGCAGCAACTGGCCGAGGTCAATACGCAAATTGGCGCCGCACGGGCCAATCAGAGCGCGGCGAGCGCGAAGGCGCAGATCCTGCGCGAGATGTTGCGCAACGGCCGGCTCGACACTGTGCCCGATGTCGCCAGGGACGAGTCGCTGCGGCGCATCCAGGAGACCCGCATCACGCTCAAAGGCCAGATTGCGGAGCTGTCGCGCACGCTGCTTCCCGGCCATCCCCGCATGAAGGAGCTCGAGGGTCAACTCGCAGGCCTCGACCAGGAGATTCGCGCCGAGACGGTCAAGCAAGTGCGCGGCTTTGAGGACGAAGCGCAGATTGCGGCGCAACAGTTGAAGAGCCTGCAGGCCGAAGTCGCTTCCCAGGCGAAGACGGTCTCCTCCAGCGATGCGGATCAGATACAGATCAAACAAATGGAGCTCGACGCCAAATCCTCGCGCGATCAACTCGAATCCTATCTCGCCAAATATCGCG
>JAYTRP010000588.1:0-3344 GCA_043746145.1 Hyphomicrobiales bacterium
CCGGTCTTGCGGCCAGCCTCGACCGCGCCCTCGAAAATCGCACGCGCCTGCATTTCAGCGATTTCGGGATAACGTATCGCCAGCCGCACGCCGCGAAAGCCGAGCATCGGGTTAAACTCATGTAGCTCGTGGGCGCGGGCGCGCAGCTTGTCGATGCTGACGCCGGTCGATTTCGCAACCTCCGCCATGTCGGCCTCGGTACGCGGCAAGAACTCGTGCAGCGGGGGGTCGAGCAGGCGGATCGTGACGGGCAGGCCCTTCATGATCTCGAACAACTCGGCGAAGTCCTGACGCTGCATCGGTAGCAATTTCGCCAGCGCCGCGCGCCGTCCCTCCTCGTTGTCGGCCAGGATCATCTCGCGCACCGCGACGATCCGCTCGCCCTCGAAGAACATGTGTTCGGTGCGGCAGAGGCCGATCCCTTCGGCGCCGAAGCTGCGCGCGGTGCGTGCGTCGAGCGGGGTCTCGGCGTTTGCGCGAACCTTCATGCGGCGCACCCCATCGGCCCATTCCATGATGGTCGCGAAGTCTCCCGAAAGTTCGGGCTTGACCATCGGAATCGAACCCGCGAGCACCTCGCCGGTCGCTCCGTCGATCGTGATGATGTCGCCCCGCTTCAGCGTCTTGCCGCCGGAGGTCAGCGTCTGCGCGGCATAATCGATGCGGATCGTGCCGGCTCCGGACACGCAGGGCTTGCCCATGCCGCGCGCGACAACCGCGGCATGGGACGTCATGCCGCCGCGCGTCGTCACGATGCCTTCGGAGGCGTGCATGCCGTGAATGTCGTCGGGGCTCGTCTCGACGCGAACGAGAATGGTCTTGCGCCCGGCTTGGCGCAGCGACTCGGCCTCGTCGGCGGAAAACACGATCTCGCCGCATGCCGCGCCCGGCGAAGCTGGCAAACCCTTGGCGATCGGGTCACGCTTCGCGCTCGGATCAATCGTCGGGTGCAGCAACTGGTCGAGCGCAGCAGGGTCCACGCGGCTGATCGCGTCCTTGCGGCTGATGACGCCCTCGGTCGCCATGTCGACCGCAATGCGAAGCGCCGCGCGCGCGGTGCGCTTGCCGTTGCGGGTCTGCAGCATCCAAAGCTTGCCGCGCTCGACCGTGAACTCGAGGTCCTGCATGTCGCGATAGTGCTTCTCCAGCAGTTGCGTCGTCTCGACGAACTGGTGGAACACCTGCGGCATCAAAGCCTCCAGCGAGGGTCGATCCGAGCCGGCGTCGTCGCGGGCGACCTCGGTGATGTTCTGCGGCGTGCGAATGCCCGCCACCACGTCTTCTCCCTGCGCGTTGACGAGGAACTCGCCGTACAACTCCTTAGCGCCCGTGGAGGGGTTGCGAGTGAAAGCGACACCCGTGGCGCTGGTCTCGCCCATATTGCCAAACACCATCGCCTGCACGCTGACGGCCGTGCCCCATTCCGCGGGAATGGCGTTGAGGCGGCGGTAGGTGATCGCCCGCGCGTTCATCCAGGAACCAAACACCGCGCCGATCGCGCCCCAGAGCTGGTCGGTCGGATTCTGCGGGAACGGCTTGCCGGTCATCTCCAGGACCTTGGCCTCGTATTGCACGATCACTTCGCGCCAATCGCCAGCAGTCAGGTCGGTGTCGAGCAGATGGCCCTTTTGGTCCTTGTGCGCCTCGATAATCTCCTCGAAATTGTGACTGCCAACCTCGAGCACCACGTTCGAGTACATCTGGATGAACCGACGGTAGCTATCGTAAGCGAACCGCTCGTCGCCGGACGTCGCGGCTAAGGTTTTTACGGATTCATCGTTGAGACCGAGGTTGAGCACAGTGTCCAACATGCCGGGCATCGAGGCGCGCGCGCCCGAACGTACCGACACGAGCAACGGATTCGCGGAATCGCCAAACTTGCGGTTCGTCTGGCGCCCGACGCTCTCGATCGCCTCGACAACCTGAACAGCGAGTTCGGGAGGATAGCTTTCCTTGTTGGCGTAGAAGTAGGTGCAGACCTCGGTCGTAATGGTGAAGCCGGGCGGCACGGGCAGGCTTAGCGACGCCATTTCCGCGAGATTGGCGCCCTTGCCCCCGAGAAGGTTCTTCATCTCCCCGCGTCCTTCGGTCTTTTCTGCGCCGAAGGTATACACCCACTTCGTCATGAACTGCTCCAAATTGGGCTCGACGCCCGCTCCGCTTAGTGATGCCCGCGAAGGCTTAGGCCAAATGACGCCCAGCCGGCGCCGTGAAATAACAGGTCCACACCCAAAAGCGTTCCCAACACGTAGATGCTACTGAGCGGCCAGTGAATGACGATAATCAACCCGAGCAGGAACGTGATGGCTGCGGCGAGCCAGACCGGCGCGCGACGGCCGGGAGGCAGCTGGAACCCGAGATAAGCGCGCACAAGCCCTGCGGCGATCAGCCCGGCCCCCACGATCAGGGTGATCACCGACGAGGCAAATAGCGGATAGAAGATGCAAATGAGGCCCGTCAAGATGTAGAATACGCCCCCGAGCACCCAAAGGAAAAATCGGTTCCAGCCCCGCGCATGCATGCCGACGCCGATCTCGGCGGCGCCCGCGACGACAAAGAACACTCCGTTCAGCGTCACCATGGCGATGGTGGAGGCAAAAGCAAAGATGAGCGAGGCGACGCCGAGCAGCATCAACAAAACCCCGAACGCGAATATAGCGCCCCATTTCGCACGCAGCCGATGAATCGCCCCGCCGAGGCTGTGATGCGGCAAAGTTGGGTCTACGGCATACGTCATGGAGTCTCCTTAGTTGGCTGTCATCGCCCGCGCTTAAGTTCTCCGAGAACCTGCGCCGCGTATTCCACCATAGGCACGATGCGACCATAATTCAGCCGGGTGGGGCCGATCACGCCGAGCACGCCCGCGATGCGTCTGTCGCCCGTCCGCAGCGGCGCTGCGATCATGGAGGAGCCCGAGAGCGAAAACAACTTATTCTCAGAGCCGATAAAAATCTTGACGCCCTCGCCGTTCTCGGCGCGATGAAGTAGGTCAATTACGTCGGTCTGTGTTTCGAGGTCGGCGAACAGAAGGCGGATGCGTTCGAGATCCTCGGCTGCGTCAAAGGCGCCAATCAGGTTTCCCTGGCCGCGAACGATGAGTTGCTGCCGACTTTCTTCAGCGCCGGCCCAAGAGGCGAGCCCCGCATCCACGAGGCCAGACGCAAGCGAGTCGATCTCATGGCGCGCCGCCTCGCGTGCGCGCTCAATAACGGAACGGGCCTCCGTCAACGTCGCCCCTCGGGCATGCGCGTTGAGATAATTGCCCGCCTCGGTCAGTGCCGAAGCGGGCATGCCGGCGGGCGTCGCCACCACGCGGTTCTCCACCGAACCATCCTCGCCGACGA
>JAYTRP010000589.1:0-10295 GCA_043746145.1 Hyphomicrobiales bacterium
GCAGGGCCGCGCGATAGCCGCGCCGGATAACCTGCGGCGTTCTTGGCTAGGACACGCTGGCCAGCGCCGCTCCGTGAAAAAGCCGTTAGCCGATGGGTCCAGGATTCGCTGACCCAGATCTCTTCGCCGTCGTGGGATACGACGAGGCCCAAGGGCCAGCCGAGATTGCGAGCGCGCACTCTCACGTCCCGCAGACTAGCGTTGCAGGCGATGAGACGGCCCGACGGCGCCCGGTTCTGCATGAGGTCCGTCAACCAAAGCTCGGGCGGATTCGTCGTTGATCCGTCTGTCAAATAGATTTCGCCATCCGGCGCGACACTGACCGAGAGAGGGCAGGCGATCGGCTCGCCTTGCGCCTGGTCGAGCCGTCCAACGATTTCGCCGTCAATCGAGAGGGCGACGAGACCTTGTTTCGAGACGCAGGCCAGCAACCATCCGTTGGTCGACCAGGCGAGCCCGCCGACAGGGTCGCTAAACGTCGCGAACACGGTGCGCTCGGTACAATCTTCCCCAACGCATCGGAGGATGCGGTTCTCGGTAGAGACATAGAGCGCCCCGTCCGGCCCCACTGCCAGATCGTCAGGCCTTGCGATCTCGTCGCCGAGCCGCCGCGCCTGATCGAGCCTCTGGTTGGGCGAGAAGGCGCCATCCAGAACGGGAACGACATGGATCTCCCTATTGGGAAACAGCACGCTATCGATGATGTCGCTGATGAAGGACATAGGTCAGGCTACTCCCCAGTAGGACTGGTGAGCTTCCCAGGTGGGATCCGCGTTTGGCAGACGGATGCGGCCAATCCGGTTGTTCTCAAGGCCACCGATAAAGAGATAACCTTTGTGTTCGCGCACCGAGGTGATGCTCGGATGCGAAAGCCCACCAGGATCCCAAAGCGATTCGGAAACGATTCCCTTGTCATCGAACTTGACGACAGCGCCGTAATTGATGCCAGGACACAACCATTCGTCGGGTGGAATCTGCTTGACCATGCGGATGCGAAAGCCGGGTTTCGACATGGCTAGGTCATAGGCCGGCGAGCGCAACCCGACGAAAGCGAGCCAGTACTTTCCGTCCGACGAACGGTTGATGTTATCGCAATAGCCGGGCAGGTTGTCGATGAGTAACTCATTGGTTCCCGATTTCGGGCCTTCTATCCAGTAGCGATGGATCTGACATAGCCAAGTGCTGGCCCAGAGTACGGACTTGCCATCGTGCGCGACGCAGACGCCATTAGGGAAAGTGAGATTCTTGAGGATCGTTCTCGTCACGCCCGTCTTGGGATCATGGCAGATCAGGCGTCCGTTACCGCGACCCTCAAAACCGTCGAGCGCCCAGTCGGAGAGCTCATAGCGGGTCGTCGCTTCGCTGAAGTAAATTTTGCCGTCCGGGGCGACATCGAGATCGTCAGCGAGGTAGAGACGCGAATCGTCTTTAAGCCGTGTGCGGGTGCGGTTCGTGCGATCTGTCACTTTGAAGACGGTACGGTCGGGCTTGACGCCATAGACACCCATGCCGGCTATGCAAACCAGCAGGTTCTGGTCGCGATCAAAAGCCAGGCCAAGCGGACGGCCGCCGATGCGGGCGAATTCTTCACGTACGGTATAGTCAGGTGCGAGAAAGCGGATGATCGAACCGTTGCGGTTGACGGTGTATACATTGTCCTGCCTGTCAAGGATGACGTCTTCGGGCCCTTCGATCTGGTTGAGGGCGATCGCCTCAGCGTTTTTCAGGCGGTCGTTCTCGGCAAACACCGTGCCGCTATCCCGCGCGATGGAAGGCGGCGGGCTGAAGTCCACCCAGCTTGGCACGACATAGACTTTTTGCAACACCTTGCCCTTGTTCTTCACCCATTTGACGTTGAAGCCGACCGCGACAAGCAGAATGATGCCGATGACTGCGGTCGTCAGGTTGCCCGATGCGCCCGTCTCCACCAAACCACTGATCAGCATAAAGATGATCGCGGCGCCCATCAGAGCGCGCGCGATCGTGCCGCGTCCGCCCGCGAGGCTTATGCCGCCTAGCACGACTGCCGCCAGTGCGTTGATCTCCCAGCCGTAACCTGTATCGGTCCCTGAGCTATTCTGACGCGCGGCATAAAAGATGCCTGCCAAAGAAGTAATTGCGCCGGAGAATACATAAGCCGAGAACAGCGCACGCTTGACGTTCACACCGGCGTGGCGCGCCCCTTTCCGGCTTGATCCGACGGCCATGATGTGCACGCCCGGTCGCGCGCGGGTAAGAAAGAAATGCGTTGCCACGCCAACCACGATTAGCGCCGCCATGTTTGTGGGAATGCCGAGAATTTTGCCCGAGCCCATGAAGTCCCAAACCGAGGAGTCGCTATTGATACTCGCGAGCTCATCGGTGAACGCAGCCGTCGCTTTGTTATATGCGGCGCGCACGATTATGAGCACGACCAGCGTTGTTAGGAAGGGGCGCGTTTTGCCGTAGGCGATCATGCCGCCATTGATCGCGCCCATCAGCGCCCCGAAAGCGATGACCAGAACGACCACAACCGCAAGCGGCAGGCCGAGGATCAAATAGAAATACAGCGCCAGGAAATTCGACATGGCGAAGACGGAACCGACGGACAGGTCGATTCCGCCGGAGAGCACCGAAAAGGCCATGGCGATCGCCACTAAGCCCTGCTCGGCGAAACTCTGCATCAACTGCTGAAGGTTACCCAGCCTCGTATAGTTCGGGATCTTTAGCGCGAAGGCAAGAAAAACTGCGATCGTAAGCGCGAACGGAATGATTGGCTCCATCCAGCGCTTCTCGAGAAGCTCGCCTAGAAAAAGCTGAGGCGAATGCTGATGCCATAGTCGAAGCAGGCGTTTCATTCCAACCAATCCGGTCTTGGCGCGAAGTCGCTGTCACGCGCCTGCGCGTGTATGTCTTTAGCCTGCCAAACAGCCCGCGCCTCATCGGCGCGGGCGCCATCAGACCTACTTCGCGTCGTTAGGCACGGTGAAGCAGTACATGCGATCATCCTTCGATTTCACCCAGGCAGGCGTGGTGTAATAGGCCACGCGTTTGGCGCCCGGCTTGTCGCCGCTCTGCAAGAGGGTGAGCACCGCGTCGACGATAGCCTCGCCCTGGGTGTCCGCGCGATAGGATAGGTTGCGGTAGAATGAGCCCTGTTCGAGCAGGTCGCAATCTGCCGGTTGTCCATCGCTCGCCACATAGATCTTGGTCTTCTCCGCCTTTCCTGCGGCCTTGATCGCTTGTGCTGCGCCCGCGGCTTGTGGACCCCAGACGCTCAGAACCGCGCACAAATTTGGGTGCTGCTGCAGCACAGTCGCAGTGATTTCCCCCGCCTTGTTGGCGTCCCAGCTTGTCGGTTGCGACGAAACGATCTTGATTGAAGGGTCTGTCTTGAAGACTTCAAGCGCGCCGTTCTTCATGTCGAGCGAATAGGCCGCGGTCGCCTCGCCCTCGAGGATAGACACCTCGCCTGAGCCTTTGCCGCCGCCGCAATCGTCGATGATGTTGCGGGCGAGCTTGCGTCCCAAATCCTTCGCATCCACACCCACGTAGGCATCGGTTAGCGTGTTCGAGGCCATGTTGACTTGAATGACGAAGATGCCCGCCTCCATCGCGCGCTTGAGCTCCTTGGCGAGAAGTGTGACGTTCGGATTCTGCACCACCAACACGTCAGGATGCTCGTTGATCAGCGCGCTCACAGCCTGGAGCTGCACGTCGGACTTAAAGTTGGCGTCGCGCACTTCGAACTTTATGCCGTAATCGTCAAAGTGGTTCTTCATAACCCGCGTCCACTCGGACTCTAACACACCAAGCCAGACCGGCGCCCACGCGACTGTTTTGCCTTTTAAAGCCTTGTCGAACTGCTCACGTAATTGTTCGCGCGCTTCCGTCGCTTTAGACGGCGTCACCCCAATTAAGCCCATGGCCGCAATCGAGGCGGCAAGACCGACGCCAATCACATTCCTCATGCCTGAAGCTTTGCTCATCGTTTTCTCCCTGTTGTCGTCTTCCCGGTCGTTTCCGCGCCCGGTGTGTAACGCGTCGTTCAGTCACCCTGCTTCGACGTTTCCTCGTCACGCGGATGCAGATAGGAATCGAGCACGATCGCGATCAGCAGCACAATTCCTTTGATTATGTTCTGCGTCTGAACGTCCATGTCTAAGATTGTCATGCCATTCAGAAGTACGCCGATCAGCACGGTTCCTACAATCACGCTCATGACGCTGCCGCGTCCGCCAACCAAGCTCACGCCCCCCAACACGACAACCATGATGACGTCAAAGATCAGCGTGGACTCCGCAACCTGCAAATGCATCAGTGCGGTTTCCGAGATCATCACCACGCCCCCGAGGTAGCCAATCGCGGCGGAGAGCGCGTATTCGACCATTGTGAGCGGACGGGTTGGCAGGCCGGTCAGGCGCGCTGCGTCAGGATTGTCGCCGTGAGCATAGATGGACCTGCCCAACACGGTGCGCGACAGAAAAAGATGCACGAGAAACGCTACTACAATAAAAACAAGGATAGGCGCGGGAATGCCTCCCCAGACATTGCCGCCCAGAACGAGAAAATCATCATGGCCCTTGCTGAGATAGACGACATAATGTTGCACGGCGGTCGTGCGGGTAACGCCGAGCACGGCCAAGCTGGAGGCTAGAGTGGTCAGGAGCGGCGGCATCTCGACGACTGAGATAAGGAACCCGTTGAGCACGCCAATCCCTATAGCGATCAAGAGCCCAACCAGCAGCGCAACCGGCGTCGAATAGCCGTCGTTCATTAGGATAATTGCGAAGGCCGTAGAAACGGCGAGTGCGGCGACTTGTGAAAGGTCGAGTCCGCGCCCGATCACCACGATTGCCATGCCCAACGCGAGGATGCCTAGGATGGAGATATTGCGGGCTAGCGCGAACAGGTTTCCGACCGTAAAGAAGCCGTTGAGCGATACACCAAACGCCGCAATCAGCAAGATGCACATCGCCAGAACCGCGGTCTCTTGACTCGGCTTGCGCAAGTACACACGCGTCGCGCCCAGCATGGCGTTCTCCCCTTTGCCCTTATCAGTTAGGGCTTGTAATTTTTCCCTGATTGTATCCAAGACAAGGGATTCGTCAAGCAAAAACGCAGTTTGGTCGCGGTATTGGATACAGGCGCACCCCAGATTAGCAGTTCCAGCCGACGACTGGTCCCAAGGTGCAGAAGTTACATTCTGGATCTTCGTGAATTAGCAGCTCATCGGAGCACGAACACTCAAATTTAGGCTGGCTACATCGCCGCACAGAAGCGGCAATGCGGGCTTCGCGCGTAACGTAACGACAATGTTTCAAATCGGCCTTGGCTCGGGTTGCGGGCTGCAGGCTCGCGCCGCGGTGACAACACCACGGTTGAAAGCCCTGCATCATTCGCGCTAGTTTTCAATTTTCAGCGCGGTTGTTAATCCCTTGTGGGAGCGGTGCTCGAAATCGGGCGTGACCGTGCGTTTGGCGGCTAAATGAATAATCGCTTGTCGCTCACCACGCGCTTTGATTGACCTGCTTGCTTACTCAAGATCCCATAAGCAAGCGCTTCACGGCCTTTGTGTCGCGGCAGGATTGATCGATCTCGTCGAGGACATAGCCGTCCTGAAAGGCCGCAAGCTACATCTAACCTAACGCGCTTTTGATCGTGATGACGAGTTTTCGGGATGCCGGATTTCGTGGCGGCTCGGCGACTTGCGCTCAAGCGGCGCGTATAGTTTGCGCCGAATTGATCGCCGAGCGCCGGATACCTCAAAAGAGACAACGCTTCAAGGTTGAACAGCGTCTCCTCGACCCAGCGCGAACTCAGAGGAAATCTGAGATATGTCCACACCAAGTGGACAACGATCGGGGGCGGAAAGTGATGATCGTTATGGTCTGCCCGAGGTGGGTCATGCGCAATCGACGACCTGTCGAATGGCTCACGGCAGTGATAACGTCGTCATGTATATGCACCCGGGTTATTCAGGCCAAACCCTGCGCACGTGCAGTTGACACACTTGCGAAGAGCTTGCGCGCCAGCGCTGCTTTGGCTCCCGAGCCCGATGGTACGTTTCCGCGATAGTTGATTTGTCCACATTCGTACTATCGCAACCGCAATGCCTCAACTGAGGCGAAGCGTCGATCTGGCCGAATCGCCGCGGCGGTCGCGGCTTCGACGTCGGTCGTTGCATCCCCTCGCGGTCGCCTCGTCGTGTTATTCGAACTCGCCTTGCCGGCGGCGCCGGACGCCCAGTCTCGAAGCATCTGAGCGCGCAGCCGCCAGAAGCGCACTCTCACGACTTCTCCACCGCGCGCCCTGACGCGCAACTGCTCTGAGTCGGTCCGTCCGCCCGACCTCACGAGCATTCCAAGCTCGAGCAACAGCGCAAACACGTCGGGTTCGGTTCCGCTGCCGCCGAGCCGATCTTGCGCGACATAGGTCTTCGAGCTCCTCTCCCGCACGACGCGGATCCCGAGCGCAGACGCGGACCAACGAGCATAGGGATTGCAACCACCCTTATCCCGGGGAAACCTCTCGCTGGAGCTCAAGTCTGCAGCGAGACGTCGAAGGGCGACGAGCGCGGCAGCGCGCCCGGGATCCCGGTTTGCCAGCGCATTCTCGTAGCCGTGCCGCACCGCGCGCATCGGCCAGTTGCCAGGCCAGGGCAGCAGTCCCATGCGGACGCCGACGCGACCGACGGCGTAGAGTATTGCAAACTTCGTCGCGAAACGGCGCTCGAGCCCGTCGGAGCCACCGGCGACATGCTCGACGAACTCGTCGAAGTAGCGACACAGCTCGTCAGAGACGTCCCGCTCCAGCAGGCGCTCGATCCAGGCGTCGAACAGCACCCCGTGGGCACGCAAGATCGCCTCCTCGATCCCGGCCACGAGTGCGGCCGAGCTGCGAGGAGCGACGCCGTCCGCCGTGACGTCGCTGCCGAAAATCCCGCCGTCCTCCTTCGGGGGCAGCTGAATGTCGAAGATGCGGACGCGATCGCCGTGCCGCTCCCGCCCGAGCCGTTGCGCCAGGCTCGCGACCGTCTCCGGACCCGAGCTGATGCCGAAGCAGGACCACCGCAGGTGGGCGACGTTGGCGTTGCTCGACCTACAAGAAATCTTGCGACTATAGCCACGGGGCACGAGCTGCGCGAAGTGCAGGATGCGCCCGAAGAGCTCCTGATCGCCCAACTCTGCACTCTCCGTGTCATCGATGACAAGGGCGAGGTTGTTGCGAGCGTGAGCAGCCTCGACGATCCCCCGGTCGGAGGCGTCGAACGCCGCCGTCGCTTCGGGAAGACCAAAGACGCTAAGTGCGACCGTCTCGAGGGTGGTCTTGCCGGAACTGGACTCGCCCGCGAAGTGGAAGATGGCGGTCTCGGCCAAAAGCTTTCGCCGCGTCTTGAAGTGTATGTAGTCGGCGACGGGCCCCGCCATCGCGATCAGGATCGCCAGGGTCACGTAGGGCGAAGACTCCGCGGGCTTCAGGATGCCCTTCTGATAGGTCGCAAGATCCCCTTCGATGCTGCCGAAATCGCTAGAGGCATTGGCATCCCAGATTGCGGTGCCCAGTGCCGAGCCATACAGCCTCTTAGGCATCACAAACCCCAGGCCGTCCTCGGTGAAACCCGGCGCGTCGTACGCCACCAGCGGGTCGTCCGGCGCAGACTGGACCAGCAGCTTCACGAACTCTAGCGCCTCCTTCTTGTCGCGAGGCAGGCGCGCGTTGCGGCTGTCGAGCTCGCCGACGATGTACCTATCGTCGGAGCGGCGCGCGTTGTCGACCCGTAGCTTGTCGGTCGTCCCGTTCCGCCTGAAAAAGGTGATCTCGATCTCGTGACGCCCAGTGGACTTGAGCCAGATCAAGCGCACCCGCCAGCGCTTTTGTGGTTCACAGCCCGCGACGTCTGGCTCTGAAACCCGTGCATGACGCGGGGAACGCTGCTTCTCGTCATTGGCCCGGCTACCTGACTTCGGCGTCATGGATCTCTCTCCAGCTGTGGTTGAACTCGTCAATGTCTGATCATGGTTGGTCATCGTTGGATGATCGGCGACGACGTCAATCATCACTTGTGGTCTTCAGAAAACGCGCGAGGTGTGCCGGTTGGTTTACTCAGGCCGCACCGACGGGCTTCATCGTTCGGAGCGCTGATCCGTCGGCGGCGGCGGCTCTCGGCGAAAACTGCGCGGCGGCGGCGCTCGCTTCGCGGTGGCGACTGCAGCCGGCTCTCCATCGGGCGCCCTCACGATCCGCAACTGGCCCTTAGCCTCGACGAGGACGAGCCCGTGCAGGAACAGCCGGTCCCCCAGCCCGAGCTCGTGCAGCGCGAGGCCGAGCTCCACCTTCTGGCTGGCTCGAAGATCGCGATCCTTGGTGTTCGATCGGATCACCTGCCCGTCGGCGTCAGTCTGCCAGGGAAGCGTGACCCGCCGCTGGAACTCCGTCTTGAGCGCGTAAGCGAGCCCGCGCCGGCGGCCGTCGAACACCTTGGCGACGACGGCCCTCCGCACCGTCTTGCTCAGCCGAAAGCAGTCTCGGAACACCTGCTCGCCTCGCTCAAACCGATGCCTTGCAACAAACATCCAAACGTGAGGGCGATAGTGCGCCGAGAAATCGCCGTCGACGTGTTCATTGACGGACACGTCAAAGCCACCAAAAGCACGGGGGATGCCGGCCTTGGCCAGGGCGGAGGCCAACCTCGCAGCAAACGGCTGGAACAGAGCGGCGGAATCGTCAAGCTCGCCCACGCGCACGAAGGCTTCACGCGCAACGACGCTGACGGCGAGGACATCGAAATCTGCCGCGGACGTCAACGTGCTCCCGGCCGACACACCCAACTTCTGCATGGCGCGGCGACACTGAATGCACGCGCCGCTCAAGCACCGACCGCCGGGGCGGCAACCCTCGATGAGATGGGCGAGCGCGAAGACTCGCGCTTCCCCCCCGCCGTGGCGCCGGAACATCTTGACGTCCCTGCGGCTCAGGATCCGGGCGTGCTCGCTGGACATCGAAGGGTTGTCTGCCCGCCCAACACGCCATAGCGGTCCGGAATCGCCGTAGAGGCGCTCCCCGCACGATGATCGCAGATGGCATGCGACCATCGCAGTCGCAGTGTTGTCACTCATTTACGTAGCTCCCTTTATTCCAGGTCGACGCGGCTAGAACGGTTTCCGTTGACAGAACAGGCCTTCGACGCGACGATGGGCAAACCACGCGCCAACGATTGCGAGGCGGCGACGGATTGGGACGACAGGCTCGGCATCGCAGCCATTTCGAGCGTGAACGGATCGTGCATGTGCCGCACGATCTCATGGCCTCCATGCGCAACACTCTTCGTGCGCTGCATCACTCGTGTCGAAACACGCGAAGCGCGTCCTAAGGGCACTGCTAGGTTTCGAGTCACCTCCTTTTTGAAAACAGTGGGAACTACAAACCAGGCCATAGTCTCATTGTCTCACCGACATCCCGGGCGGGGAGGAGTAGGGTAAGTTCATGCCGAACCGCCGCATCCGTGAATCGAGAAAGCGTCGAAGGCGCTGAGACATGAGACAGTGCAACGTACCCAAGAGAATGCACCGTGGTGTCGTTCACACGCATCTTGCACGGTGCGCGAAATCGCGATCACCTTCCACGCCCCTCCGTTTACTCGCTGTGCGTCGGCGCTCACCGCTACTCGCCCGTTCGCGGATTTGCATACCGGCGATTTGGCTTGCCATTGGCGCCGGTTTACAAATCCACTGCCAAAGATTCTACGTTCCCGCTTTTCGCTTTTCGCTTTCCGCGCATACGCGTCGTGGCGCCAGCCGCGCGCCGCCCCTACGACGGTGCGCAGAGCGTAGTTCCCTCCTTTACCCAGGTTCCCTCAATACGTGCAGTCATACATTTGCTTGGCGCGTCGCGCGAAATGCTTCTCGCACATGCAAACCCTTGCTTTCCCCCTTTCGCCTGCTGCGTCGATTTCGGTGCGGTTGCTGAATCGGTGTTGGTTGAAACCTCCTTCAGAGAGGCGTCGCAGGAATAAGTCCCACTCTCCGCGCAACAGAAATTGTCGTTGGTTCTTTCTGCCGACGGGTCAATGCTCGCTCGTCACGCTCAATCGCTCGTTGGCGCTTTCGTGCACGGTTGGTCTCGCGACTCACCGGGAGGCCCCGGTTGGTGTGCGTTGGCCATTTCAGTTGCCGGGCATTTCGCTGCGTTGCGTTGACCTCGCGTTGGCGCTCACTGAGGCCTTTGGGTTTGTAGTGGAGGGGCGGGTGGGCCGATCTCTCGGTGCTTGCCCCTCCAGTCCCATGCGCGCGGAGGGTCCCGTCAGCGACGGCTGT